>JAKSUM010000142.1 GCA_024409025.1 bacterium
AAGATAAAAGAGGAATATTATGAGCGGAGAAAATGAGCAGGAAATTATCTCCCTGCCTTCTTATATAGACACAAGCAAAGCTCACGAATGTTTTTATAAATGGGTAGAGGATCAGAGCGGCGAGCAATTTGCTCGAGAGGTCTTTAATATAAACAGGCTTAACAAGAAATATTACGGATGCATATGCTTCTGGTTCAGAACCAAAGGCGCATCAAAAACAGACACTGTAATTGCCGTGCCCGGAAGCGACATGGTGCCGGACGCGCTTATAAAGCTGTCAGGAAATTATGATTATACGGAGCAGGATGACACAGACAGAGCCTGCACTGAAATAACAGCTGATGAGGACGAGGCAGAGGAAGAAGCATTAAGACGCCTTAAAAACGAGCATCCGGAGTTTTTCGGAGAGGACGGCGAATTAAAAAACACAAAGCTTCTTGCTTCATTTCATGCGTCTATTCCGGTTTGGGAAGGCACATACAGCGTCAAATACGGAAAAGAACATAAATTTTTCATCGATGCCCAGACAGGAGAGGCTTCCGGAGAGAACTGTTCGGACAAAGAAAAAAACAGCATACTGAAATCAAAGCAGAAAAAGGCAAAAAAGCAGGCTCCGGCGCCAAAGCCCGCAGACAGCGCGAATGAGCGGACACCGGACGAGACTGTGCCCGAAACAGAAGAGGAAACAGAGGAAGACATAAAAGAGGCCGAAGAAGCAAAAAAGAGATACATACTGATCAGTCTCATAATAATAGCCCTCATAGGCCTTATGCTTGTGATAAACATGCTCCTGAATATAGGGAAAACACCTAAAACACCAGCAAACGGTAAGCCGGCACAGACATCAAACATAAATGCCAAAAGCAAGCCCAAATTTGATCCGAAATCAATAATCAGGAAAGAAGAGAAAAAAGAGGATCTCGGATCTGCAGAAAGCTTTGCAAACGGCCTTATAAATTCCATAAAGATGAGAAATTTTCCTGACATATACGGGAAAATGGTATCAGAAAATGAAAAAACAAGCATAGTATTCCCAGAAGCATCAGAAGGCTTTGAAGACATAACAAATGAATTTGACGGAAGCCTTGAGCACTACTTTGAGCATACCTCTGCCATATTCCCGGAAGGGAAGGCCAAGCTAATAAAGGAAGAAACCTCCGAAATCCAGCCGTCAGAGCTCCTTGACGGAACAGATTCCGAATCATCAGCAAAGCCTGAGGGGAAAAAGACAGTAAAAATAGCAATCGTCGAATCCTCATTTATAGAATCAGGAAATTGGAGCGACAATCCCGACGCTCCTGAAACAAGGAACAGGCAAATCTGCAGATTCACTCTTATAAAAAGAGACAAGGACTGGAAGATATGCAGGGTCGAAGAGAAAAATGAAACCCCGTCCGAAGAGGACATCGAAAAAGTAATAGGAAAAACCGAACAGTATTCACAGGTGGAAGAGAATAAATCAGGCGAAAACAAGGAAGAGGAAAAACCATCTGAGCCTTCTTCCGAACCCCAGAGCAATACAGGAAGCGATCAGACCGCTCAAGAGCCTCAGGAGCAAATTCAGACCTCATCTCCAGAACCTCCTCAGACATCATCAAGACATGAAGAGGAATACAGGCAGGCGCCTCCGCCTCCGCCAAGAGAGAAGCCCCAGTTTACTCTTCCGCCATCTCCCAAGCCTGAACCGAGAGCCGCTTCATCAGCAACTGAAGGCAGCGATTCAGGGTCGGCAGGAGGAAGCGTAGAATAATATTCCGGTCATGAAGATGAAGAAAAAAAACAGGCAGGCAAAGCTGCAGACAACTAAAATATCTGAAACAGCTCCCAAAACGCCTGCCCTTAAGGAAGATGAAAAGCCTCAAAAGCATAATGCCGAAAGTCCGTCATCTCCCAAAGAGGCAGACATAATTGACAAAATCAAGCCAAAAATAAAAAAATATGCAGGATTGGCAACAAGGCAAAAAACGCTGTTTATAACAATAGCCGTCTGTATGGCAGTGCTTTCAGTCATAATCTGCATAATAATGACTCCATCCGGAAGAAAGTCTTCATACAAGAACACTAATCAGATGATAAGCGCCCCAAAGAAGCCGAAATTCATCCCTCCTCCGCCGGTCAAAAAGCAGGAGGAGCAAAAGAGTGAAATGACTGCCGAAGACTTTTGTGACAGCATAATACTGCTTCTGAGTAAGAGGGCATTTAATCAGGCAAGCTCTCTTATGGCGGCGCCCTCAGAAAGGCAGATGGCTATTCCGCTCGAAAAGGAAACAGGTTTTGAGGATCGATCTTCCATATTTGGAGACGGGCAAGGGCTTGAAGTCTATTTCGGAAAGACAAATGCAATCTATCAGGAAAACACGGCAAAACTCATAAAAGAAGAAGAGAAATCCCAAGGGAAATTAAAGATAAAAGCCGCTATCGTTGAAACCTCATTCATTGAATCAGGGAACTGGAACGAAAGCTCCAAGGACGTCCTTAACAGACAGGTCTGCAGGCTTTCTCTAATAAAGGCAAAGGATTCATGGAAAATTGCCCGCATAGAGACAAAAAATGAGATTCCCGAAGAAGGGTCAGTCGATAAAAAAAAGCTGCAGGGATACGGCTATACGAAAGCTGAAGAAGCAGCATATAAGCCTGAAGAAAAATCCGAAGATATCGGGCAAACAGACAATGCCGATACTCAAAACGGAGCACCGCAGGCAGCAGCAAGAGAAGAAGCGGTAATTTCCGAACAGACATATCAGCCTTCAGCCTCAGCTGCAAATGCAAAAAAAGAAGCTCCGCAAATTATTCTGCCTCAGGAAAAAGCTCCCGAAATAAAGAATGAGGCAGTTGAAGGCAACGAAACCGGTACTGCCGGAGGGAGCGTAGAGTAAGAAGCCCCACATAGGGCAATTAAAAAGGAAGTGATTTAATGCCTATTTATTGCTACAGAGCTACCGAAAATTCTGAAGGATGCGACCACTGCAAAAATACGTTTGAAATCAAACAGAAGATGTCCGAAGACGCCCTTAAGACATGCCCTGAATGCGGCGGCGAAATAGAGAGAATAATTGCTCCTTACGGAGTATACTTCTACACGGACAGGCAGAAGCAGATGCTAAGCGATAAGAACCTCAGCAGAATGGGATTTACAAAGCTGGTAAGAGAGGGTAAGGGAGTCTACAGAAAAACAACGACAACGCCCGACAAAGCCTACTGAGATAAAAAAGAGCAGGGGGATAAATCCCTGCTCTTTTTTTTATTTCAAATATATGTCAGCCTATTCCTCTTTCTTCTCCAGTCGAAAAAACATCACAGATACATCAAAAGGCTGTCATCTTCCATATTATTTCCGTTAGAATCAACAGACGGAGGATTTACCGGCGAAGACATGACCTTAACCGCAGCTATACCATCCAAATCAATTTTATGTTCAGATGATGAAGCTGCAGCAGCAATCACAGGCAAAACCTCCTCAGTTTTTGCCACAGGCTTGATTTCATCAGGTTCTTCAGTCTTTTCAAGTTCAATACTGCTTTCAGACGATAAGGGTATTGAGACAGGAGTCTTGGCCAAAGCAGAATCAGTTTTAACTTCAGGCTTTATTTCAGACGCTTCTTCAGCATTTATTGGCTTAATTTCATCAGAAGCAGGCATCTCCTTTGCCGTTCCCTCATCAGCTATGCTGACGGGCTTTGACTGAAGAAATCCGTCATCGCTAAAATCATCATCCTCACAAACAGGCATCATAATAGCATTAACAGGCTTAGCCTGAGGAAGAGTCCTCAGATAATTTTTCAATCTCTTCGCCATAGGCTTAAAGGAGGCATATGTCATACCTCCAGAGACGATAGCGCCAACAAGCGGAACAATCCTACCTACAGATTTGGCAAAGATATCCTTTGTCATTTTGACGCCTATAAAATTACAGACCTGCTTTATAATAGGAAACATAAAAGTCTTTGTCAAAGCGACCTTTGGAAGCTGTTTTGCAAAATTAACAGCAGCAGACTTTGCGACCTTGCCGACAGCCTTATTAGCAGATGACGAGCCGAACATAATCCCCGCAAAAAGAATAATCAAAGCCCTTGTTCCGACATCACTGCCTGTCAAATCAGGCCAGCCGTAAATATATGCGAGCTTCTGTAAAATTATAAGGACATGACCAATATACTGAGCCAAATCAGCCGGCATCGTTCCCAAGACAGCCAGTCCTCCGGGAATGCCCGCTGCCGCAGAAATAGAGGTGGTTCTAAGCGTATCCTGTCTGATAGCCTCATCCGCCACCTTATCAACTGTTTCAGCAGGAATCCCTGCCCTCCCGGGACCTGAATACATAAAACTGTCAAGAACAGAGGCATCACAATATTTTCCGAATGCCTTTTTTAAATAATCCGCCGCCACCTGCTCCGGAAATAAAGAATCCCTTTGCATAATCTTTAATTGCATCATAAATGCTTTCAATATTTGCGTTGGACGTGCCCTCATCAAGGATTTTTGAGCATATCCAATGCTCGTTGAGAAGCTCGGCAAAACGGTCAACATCATCTGTTTCAACGGCTTCTGTCATCTCATCCGCAAGCTCCTTAATCCTGCTCATAACAGCAAAACATTCATCTCTG
>JAKSUM010000143.1 GCA_024409025.1 bacterium
TTTCGTCTGAAGGTAGCCCTGGTAGAGATTGTCGAGGACGAGGAAGTCACCGAAGCCGAAGAGAACCCCGAGGACAGCGAGACCGTCATTGAAGAAGAGACCATCGACGAATTCCCCGAGCAGGGAAGCGTCAATACCGTAATCATCTTCAGAGACAGCGCTTTCGGCAATGCCTCCATTAAATCGATAGGCAGACAGAACCTTCTTAAGGCTTTTGAAAATTGCGATGCAGTATTTGCTGCAGGCTTCCAAGGCATTTCCTCTGACGGATTTGTAACGACTCTCGGCAGGGGCGGGAGCGACACCACTGCAGCCGCTCTTGCGGCTGCCTTCGGTGCTGAAAGGTGCGAAATATATACGGATGTTGACGGAGTAAAGACCGCTGATCCCAAATCATATCCGAAAGCGATGCTGATGGAATCTCTTGATTACAGGGAAATGGGAGAGATGGCGAGCGAAGGAGCGAAGGTTCTGCATACAAGATGCGTTGAGATTGCCGGAAAGCATTCTTTAAGGCTCTTTGTTAAAAATTCATTTTCTGATGCTCCGGGTACAGAGATTGCCTTGGATTCTTCTGATAAAAGGCCGTTTAAGGGCTTTGTTCATAAGAGCGCCGTCTGTGATTTCTGTGCTGACTATTCTATGGTCAATAATGCCAAGAAGAGGCAGAGGGCTCTGTTTGAGATACTTGCGGCCAAGGGAATAAGCCTTGATATGATCAATATATGCGGTAAGAAGACCTATTTTTCAGTTTCCGAGAAGGATTCGCCTTCTGTAAAAAGATATTTTGAGGCTGCCGGTCTAAAATATTCTGAGATATCGGGGTGTGCAAAGCTTTCATGTATTGGTTCGGGGATGAAAGGCGCTCCAGGCGTTATGGCCCTTGCCTTCGGGGCTCTTTCAGAGGCAGGCATAAATGTGTTTAGGATTCTTGATTCCTTTATTAATATATCGTTTTTGATAAAGGAATCTGATACAGAGGCCGCTCTTGAAGCTCTTCACAAAATAATGGTGTTGACTCCTGAAGGCGGTATATGCTAAGATTATAGGATATGAGTCAGAATCAGGATTATCTAATAGTAACGAACAGTCCGGGAGAGCTTTCGGCATGGGTACGCCCAGTTGCATCTGAGCTTAAGAGAAGGGAACCTTCTTCAAGGGTAATTGTCCTTCTTGTGCCTTGCTTCTACGCTACTGGAAGAGAGCAGAAGATTGCGGAAGCCTTTGATTGCGTTGATCTTGTCCTTACTCCCGCTGATTTTATGAAGATTGCCTTCGGAGGAATGCCCAAGAGCTTCAAGCCTTCTCCGAGGATTATTGTCATTTCCCTTGGAGGAGATCCTTGGCATTCCGTACTTATGAGCAGGAAGCTTAATTGCAAGGCTGTCATATATACTATGAAGAAGGCTGATACGGGAAAGAGCTTCGCCCATATATTCTCTATACATGAAAAGCTAAAAGAGAGATTCATTGAGCTTGGAGTGGATGGTGGCAATATAACTGTTGTCGGAGATCTTATGCAGGACGGTGTTAAGCCTTCCATGACTCCGTCTGAGACAAGGAAGAGATTTTCAATAAAGCCTTCTTCAAAGGTTGTTTCTTTTTTCCCTGGTAGCAGGCTTAGCCATGTACAGGAGAGCATACCTGTGTTTCTGAAGGCATGTGAGGAGATTAGGGAGAATATTCCGGATTCCGAATTTGTGATATGCCTTTCGCCTTTCGTTAATTTTGATGATTTGAAAAAATTTTCGGAAAAGCGCGCAAGCTATAACATAGACGGGACATGGGGCAGGATTGATGGGGATTTTCTTGAAACTGGAGGCGGTGTTAGGATACGGATTGAGAGGGACATAAGATTTGACGTAATCAGCATGTCTGATCTTGTTATAACCATTCCCGGAACTAATACCGCAGAGATTGCATCTCTCGGAAAACCTATGATTGTCGCTTATTCATGGAAGGCTAAAATTCCGAGCGGTGGTCTTGGGTTTTTGATAAATGCTATTCCTTTTACTGGCCATTTGAGAAAAGCCGTCATGACTTTCATGTACAGGAAGATTAAATTCAAAGGGCTGCCAAATGCCCTTGCAGAAAAGGAAATAACTCCTGAGCTGCTTGTCGAGGACAGCTCTGAAGAGCTTTCTTCGCTTGCATGCTCGCTTCTCAATGATCCTGAGCGGCTTTCGGAAATTTCAAGAGAGCTTCTCGGCATAATGGGAGGCGGAGGAGCTGCCGGAAGTATAGCCGCAAAAACAATACAAATAGCAAAGGAAGATTGATTAAAGTGAGAGGTTTCTTTTTTAAATATAGAGGCATTTTCTTTGTGCCTGTCGCCCTTATGATTTTTCTCTTCGGAAAGCCGACTCTTGTTTCTTTCCTTGTCGGTCTTTTCATTGCTCTTATTGGAGAGGCTATAAGAATCTGGGGAGTCGGATATGCCGGTGTTACAACCAGAAAGGACTGCGTTGATGCTCCGTTTCTTGTTACCGGTGGTCCTTTTGCGATAGTCAGGAATCCGCTTTATATAGGAAATGCCATAACAGGCCTTGGATTTGTCATAATGGCTGCAGGCGCTGCGGGAATCGTTCTGAATGTGACATTCCTTATTCTCTGGGCTCTCTGTTATTTTGGAGTTTACGGCATTATAATTCCTCATGAGGAGGAATTTCTTGTACAGACGTTTGGAGAGCCTTACAAGGAATACTGCTCAAAGGTTAACAGGCTTTTTCCTAATTTTAAAAAGTATCCTAATCCTCAGGGCAGCTTTGATCCCAATGCAATAATACAGGCTGAGAGCAGGACTCTTGTGCAGTTTGCGATATTTGCAGTTCTTATGGGACTTAAGATTCTTCCTGCGGGCATTCTGGTAGGAAAGCTCTTTTTCTCGTAGGCTTGAATTTTTTTAAAAGCTCTTGACATTATTTTCTTTATAGAATATAATTTCACAGAGCCAACTCCTCAATCCGACAATGGCTAAATCATTGGCGGATACAGGCGATAGCGACATTTCAATGCAGAGGGGGTGAAATAATGGAAACTCGCGTAAACGAAGGCGAATCGATTGATTCCGCATTGAAAAGATTTCGTAGACAGTGCCAGCGTGACGGCATCCTTTCCGAGTGGAAGAAGCGTGAACACTACGAAAAACCCAGTGTAAAGAAGAAAAAAAAATCAGAAGCAGCCAGAAGGAGAAGATCCAACTAGCATCTGTTTTTCAGGTATTAAAAATCCGGCAGCATTTTTATGAAAATGAGGCCGGATTTTTTTTGTTTGTAAGTATCAGCAGGAATAAACAGCCTATTCAGCAAAAGATTACAGTTAAATTAAAATCTGTATATTTCCTGACATGAATTTTTTAAAGAGAATTTTTAATAATTTTAAGGAAAAAGCCGCATCATCCCTGAAAAATTTTAATGGCGATTATAACGTCATGTTAATCGCTTTTTCTGCTTGGATTATTCTTACTGCAGTTATGTGCTGGGATTATGCCAATGACAACTTCCAAATAGGGCATCCTGCGTCAAGGGATGTAAAGGCTATTTATGATTTTACATATATTGATGAGGATGCGACTGAGAAGGAAAAATTGAAGGCGGCAGGAGCTGTCGATAAGGTAATTGTTCCGGACAAGACGGTTACAAACAGCGTGACGCATTCTGTCGAGCTTACGTTTTCGAAGATTGCCGCATGCAGGGACAGGCATAGAAATTCGATATTGAAGATGTCTGCTGCCGTTGATAAGCCTGAAACCGCTTTCCCCGTATTCATCAGCGCGGATATGTTCGAAAATATCCTGTCTTTGAGTGATTCGTCCTTTGAGCTTGTCAGAAATACTTCAAAGGTCGTTACAAGAAACATAATGAATGAAGGCGTTGATGCCTCTGATGTTAATGACAAGCTTGTATCAGCGCATGATATAGACCGGATAAAGGATGTCGTCTCCCATCTTGAGCTGAATGAGATTGAAAAGATGATTGTCATTTCAGTGGCTTCAAGCGCTGTCAGGCCGAATAAGAAGCTTGACTGGCTGGCGACAAAAGATTTGCAGGCCGATAAGATGTCTAAAATAGAGCCTGTAAGCAAATTTATTCCTAAGGGGCAGATTATAATTCGCGAGGGGGAAATCGTCACTCCTATACAGCTGGACATAATAAAGTCTATGGGAGGCGTTTCATTAAGCCAGGCGGGTCGTATTAAAAAAATAGCTGCCGGCGGAATCGGGGCCCTTGTAATGCTTCTGCTTGTGTATTTCGGCGTAAAGAAATATTCTCCTCAGGTTCTGTCAGAGCGGCGTCTGCTGCTTCTTCTTGCTATAATCATGATAGTTTCGGCTATCGTTTTTAAGGCTATAGCAGTTGTTTCTGACGGGGACTTCAATGAGCTGTGTTTCTATATAATGCCTGTTGCGGCATCTGCCGTCCTTATTGAAATGATAGCAGGCTCTTCCGTTGCATTTATATGCACTGTTATTCTGTCTACATTTGTCGCTGTGGTATCTAAAAATGCTTCGGCATCATTTACGTCTCTTTTTACAGGTATTATAGCCCTTAT
>JAKSUM010000144.1 GCA_024409025.1 bacterium
TCAGTCTGCCACTGTAGGCATATGGGCAAAGACTGGATCTGCGAACGAATCTCCGGAAAAAAACGGCATATCGCACTTTATAGAGCATATGCTTTTCAAAGGGACATCATCAAAAAGCGCTTCAGATATAGCAGAGATAATGGACGAATGCGGTGGCCAGTCCAATGCCTTTACGGAGAAGGAGGCTACATGCTTTTATGCAAAGGTGTTGGGAAGGCATGTGCCTATGGCCATGGATCTGCTTTTTGAAATGTTGACAGATTCTGCCTTCAGGCCTGATGAGCTTGAAAGGGAGAGGGGGGTTGTTCTTGATGAGATAAGCATGTATGAGGATTCTCCGGAAGATATTATAATGGACATGTTCCCCTCGCTTGTCTGGAAGGACAGCTCTCTTGGCATGCCCGTCTTGGGAAACAGGGAGACTGTTTCCTCTATTACTCGGGATGACATGCTCAGATACATGAATGAGACATACGTTGCGGGCAATCTTCTTGTCTGTGCGGCAGGAAATGTCAGGCATGATGAGATTGTGTCTCTTGCAATGAAGCATTCAGGGGCTCTACGAAGTGGAGAACGGATTTCTGCCCCTCCTGCCTGCGTATCGCCTAGAGCGTCTTCACTCCGTATAAAGGACTGTGAGCAGGCATATTTGATAATAGGGCGTGAAGGGCTTAAGCGGAACGATCCTGACAGATATGCCCTGCTGCTTGCTGACGGAATGCTCGGAAGCAGCATGAGCAGCAGGATTTTTCAGGAAATAAGAGAAAAGAGGGGGCTTGCCTACAATATAAGTTCTTTTGTTACCGGCCTGGAAAACAGCGGATTGTTCGGCATATATGCCGGAACATCTCCTGAGCATTTATCTGAGGTTGCCTCTGTTTCTGCTGAAATTACTGAAAAAATGCGGTCGGAAGGACCGTCAGAGGCTGAACTCAGAAGGGCCAAGGAGCAGCTTAAGGGTTCAATAGCGCTTTCGCTTGAAAATTCTGCAGGAAGAATGATAAGCTTGGCCAAGCTTGAGTTTTATTATGGCAGGTTTATCTCTCCCGAAGAGATGTTTGAAAAAATAGATGCCGTGACTGCTGAGGATATAATGAGGCTTTCCTCTTCGATGTTTGACACGTCTTCTTATTCATCATGCGTTCTTGGAGATCTTTCCGAAGGCTTTAAGCTTGTTTTTTAGAGTGCTATGTTTGAAGAATGCGGCGAAAAAGAAAAATTTATTGAATATGTGGATTTAATGTTCGGCGGAAATTTTGAGCTTGCCGAAAGCTTTGCAAGAGCGCAGGGCTGTGGAGACGAAGATAAAAAGATAAATAATGTCTTGAGGGATATTTTTTTAAAAGAGGCTTCAAGGCTTGCAATAAGAGGAGGATGGTTTTCCTCGGTTGCGCAGCTTCTTGAAAAACAGGATGACTTGAAATTTGCAGGCTTTCTTAAGGGCACGGCATGGCTCAGGACCGGTTACGGCGATAATTCCAAGAAAAGCGGAGTCTTGGCGGAAAAGCTTCTTAAATGCATAATAAGGCCTTGCTGTTTCACCTTTTTTAAAAAGGCTGCCGGGAATTCCTACCTTTCGCTTCCTTTTGCGGATCCGGCGTCCTTCTCTCCTCTGGTGAGGAGCGGTCTTATGTTTTGCATTGAAGCTGGAGACAGCTTTGTGTTTGTCGTTCCTGATGAGGTAAAATCGGAATATGGCAGGCTCAATGCATCCTTTGCACCGGATTATAAGCTGAATGAGGAGTTTGCATTGGCCGCGTCGTGTGCTGCAAATTTGTATGGGGCCATGTCTTTGAGTGATTTCGCTTCATATTTTAAGTCTTTTTCAGGATATTCTATGACAGAGGAGGAGATTTCGGAAAAGGCTGTCTTTATAGAAGAGTTTGCATCCTCATTGAAGCCCTTCCGCATCGAGGATGAGCATATCGCCGCCAATTCCGTCTGCAGCAACGGGAAACTGTCTGGTATCATGGAGAATAGCGCCAAGCTGTCGTTTTTGCCGTACAGGACTGTTTCAAAGGATGAGGCCTTGAGGATAGCCCTTAAGGACAGCAGGATTGGAATATTTGATGATTTGAATGAATTTCTTCATGTTGCCGGCATGTCCGATAAGGAAAGATATAGCTTTGCTGCTTATGTCGAAGAGATTTTTCAGATTGGCCGTCCGCTGACGGATGCCTATGATGCCGCGTTAGAATTGCTTGATGAATCTGTAAATTCAAGGCGCCTTTCACAAGAGGGAATGAACGAGCTTATGAGGCTGCTGAGGGATGCGAGGCTTACTGTTCCGGAATTTGGCAGGAGAGGATACTCTGCCGGTGAACTGGAAAAAGCATTGAATTTGTCTGATATTGGACCCAATGAGCCATGCTTATGCGGAAGCGGTAAAAAGTATAAAAAATGCTGCGGAAAGGGAAAGTAGATTATGATTAATGTTGCTGTTGCCGGCGCATGCGGCAGAATGGGATTCGAGACTGTTAAAATGATACTGTCGTCGGATTGTTTTGCGCTGTCCGGAGCATTTGACAGAAAAGAATTTGAAGGCGCCGATGCTGCGGGAGCAGGTTCTGTGCCTTGTGGAGTTAAGGTTTCATCTTCAATTGAACAGGCTCTTAAAGGGGCACAGTGCCTTGTTGATTTTACAAATATGTCTGTTTCGGCATCACTTATAAGAGCTGCGGTAAATATGGGAATTCCATGTGTGTCCGGAACGACCGGTCATACCGCTGCCGAGCTTGAAGAGATTGCCGCATTGGCTTCGGAAAAACAGACGAGCGTTCTTATTGTTCCCAATTTTTCAATCGGGGCTGTGCTCATGATGAGATTTGCAGAGCAGGCCGCTAAATATTTTGAAGCTGCGGAGATAATAGAGCTTCATCATGACAAGAAGCTTGATTCGCCATCGGGAACTTCAGTGAAAACGCTTGAGGGTATGTTGCGTGCAAGGGATTCCTTTAGGAAATGCGGGGGAGACAGAGAGACTCTTCCCAATGCCAGAGGAGCCTGTAGGGACGGAGTCAGGATACATTCTGTAAGGCTTCCCGGATTTGTCGCCCATCAGGAGGTTTTATTTGGTTCAATAGGCGAATATCTGACATTGAGGCATGATTCAACATCAAGAATATGCTTTATGTCAGGAGTCAGCCTTGCTCTTAAAGGAATTTTGTCGCTGGAGCCCGGATTTTACTGCGGTCTCGAGCATGTTATGAATGAAGGTTAGAATATTTGATATGAAAAAGTATAATATATGCGTTCTCGGCGCTACCGGACTTGTCGGATCCGAGATGCTTAAGATCCTTATTGAAAGGGATTTCCCGTTTGAAAATATGGTCCTGCTCGCATCCTCAAGGAGCGCCGGGACCGTTAGTCATGCTGCCGACAGGGATATTGTCGTAAAGGATGCAGATGAAGAGACTTTTGAAGGCATTGACATTGCTCTTTTTGCCGGCGGGGAGATTGCCAGCGGCGATTATGCGGCAAAGGCGGTTAAGGCAGGATGTGTTGTTATTGATAACAGCGCCTATTTCAGGATGGATCCTGAGGTTCCGCTTGTTGTTCCTGAGGTTAACCCGGATGCTCTGGAAGGCCATAAGGGCATAATAGCTAATCCTAACTGCTCGACGATACAGATGGTCGCCGCTTTAAAGCCTTTATATGACAGAGCCGGAATAGAAAGGGTTGTTGTTGCAACCTACCAGTCTGTTGCCGGAACAGGCAAGGCTGCCCTTGAGGAATTGAAGAACCAGTCTGCCGATATTCTTGAGGGCAGGGATGCCAGGATTTCATGCTATCCTCACAGAATAGCCTTCAGCCTTATACCTCAGATTGGATCTTTTGGCGTGAATGGATACAGCTCTGAAGAGATGAAAATGATTAATGAGACCAAAAAGATCCTTGGAGATGATTCTGTCAGGGTTACTGCAACAACAGTCAGAGTGCCTGTGGAATTCGGCCATTGCGAATCTGTAAATGTTCAGACAAAGACCAAGCTTTCAGCGAAGGAGGCAGCGGATATATTGTCCTCTGCTCCCGGAGTAAGGGTTTATGACGATCCTGCCGCTTCTGTTTATCCTATGCCCATTGTCTGTGCAGGAAGGGATGAGGTTTTTGTTGGAAGGATAAGGGAGGATCTCTCTATCGATAACGGCATTGAAATGTGGATTGCCGCAGACAATATAAGAAAGGGCGCGGCATTGAATGCCGTTCAGATTGCCGAGGAGCTGATAAAGAGGAATTTGATCTGATATGAGGATTGTTGTCCAGAAATTCGGCGGTACGTCTGCTGATACTCCCGCAAAAAGGGAGAAGGTTTTTGAAAAGATAAAAAAGGCTGTTGATGGCGGATTTAAGGTTCTTGCCGTATTTTCGGCCATGGGGAGGAAGGGAAGCTGCTTTGCTACAGACACCCTTATTTCCTCATTTAATGAAAATATTCCTGACGCAACACCTGAACAGCGTGATCTTGCCGCTTCATGTGGAGAGCTTTATGCCCGTTCATGCCTGGCTTCTCTTGCAAATTCATACTC
>JAKSUM010000145.1 GCA_024409025.1 bacterium
CGGACAACCTTCGCCATTAGAATAAAACATCTCGACTTACAGAATACGCATTTTTACATCAAACATTCTAAAGGCTTTGCAGGGATATTATCTCGACCGTAAACCTGTAGGTTTTATGTTATTGCTTTCTATTTAATTACAATAATGTACCTATAAGATAAATTCAAATAATTTAATTATTAACCTTTTATATTTTTCAGTGTTTTTGGCATTGAAGAAAGTCTTCTGCGTCGCTTCAGTTCGAGTTTTAAATCAAAAAACAGCTCTGTAATTTTGACAGAGCTGTTTTTTTTGATTATTAATTTTCTAAATTTTATTTTTTCACGAGTCCACCAAAAAATCTTCCGACAGCAGCCATATAATTTTTCTTTGGCGATATAAGAGCAGATATGAAGAACATAACAGTAGAAAGAGTTACGATGGTTGCTCCTGAAGCGGTATTAAGGTAATAAGACAGGATCAGGCCGCCTGCACATGATGCAATCCCGAATATGACGGAAAGAACCATCATTTTCTTAAAATCCTCTGCAAACTGATATGCCGAAGCTGCTGGAGTGATAATAAGGGCGCTTGCTAGCACAATTCCCACGAGCTTCATGGAAGCTACTACAGTCAGGGCGATCAAAGCCAAAAGACAATAATAAAGCCGTCTGACCGGAAGCCCCATAATCTGAGCTACTTCCGGATCAAATGTAACAAATTCAAGCTCTTTAAAGAAAAGGGCTATAATAGGAAGAACAATTGCGGATACTGCTATTATCAGAATCAAATCCTCATTTGATACCGCAAGAATGCTTCCGAAAAGATATCCCATAAGATCCACATTGTATCCCTTCAGCAAGCCAATGCACAGGACTCCAAACGCCATTGTAGCGGAAAAAAATATTCCGACGGCAGTGTCTTCCTTTATCGCGCCTCTTCTGGAAACCTTTCCAATGCACAATGCCGTGGCGACTGAAAAAACAATTGCCGATAATAGAGGATTTATCTTCATAAGATATCCGAGAGCCACTCCTCCAAAGGACGCATGCGCTATCCCTGCCCCAATAAAGGACATTCCCTTAAGCACAACATAAACGCCTATTATCGAGCATAATACTCCAATTAAAAAAGATGCAGCCAAAGCGCGCTGCATAAATGAATACTCAAAAATTTCCATTATTCCGATTACTTGTCTTCGCATACAACCATATGCGAAATCTCTCCATGATTAAAGAGGACAGCTCCGCATCCGTACATCTCTTCAACGACATGATTGTTTATTGCCTTCGGAACATCGTGAAGAATAAGACGCTTATTTATGCAGGCTATCGCATCTACAAAGCTTGCAACGACTCCGACATCATGTGAAACAATCATGACAGTCATATCGTCATTTTTAAAACCCTTTAAAATATCATAAAAATTAGATGAATGAACCTGATCCACGCCGTTTGTAGGTTCATCAAGAAAAAGAAGCTCAGGATTGGAAGCTAAAGCTCTGGCTATAAACACCCTTTGCACCTGTCCGCCAGAAAGCTTTGAAAGCGGCTTATCTGCAATTGAGGTTATGTCAATCTTAGCCATAACCTCTTCTACAATCTCCCTATCCTTCTTGGAAGGCCTTCCGAAAAGCCCCACGCATGGATATCTGCCCATAAGGACCGCATCAAAAACCCTTATGGGGAATCCCATATCGACAGAGCGTATCTGGGGGACATATGCAATTCTTTTCCTGTCCTTACCTAATTTTTCAGGATCCTTCCCAAAAACCCTGACCGTGCCTGACGCAGGCTTTACAAGACCGAGAATTACTTTCAGAAGGGTTGTCTTTCCCGCTCCGTTTGGCCCGATAACTGCAGTTATCTTTCCTTGAGGCACTTTCAGGTTTATATTGTCAAGAACAAGCCGGTCGTTAAGATAAACGACGACGTCATTCAGCTCTATTATATTTGAATTAGCTTCGATGCTCATAAAAATTACTTTTTCTTGTCTGAGGAGACATTATTGCTTTTCTGGCTTAGGGAATAGAAGGAATATATAAAAGAGGCGATGGAATCATTCCAAAATCTCTTATACATAATCATATCCTCAGATCCCCTTATGTTCTCGCCTATAAGTTTTGTCGTGGCTGATTCCTCGTGAATCCTATGTACAACAAGAGGCTCAGGAACATATACGAACCTGCCCTTCAGCTTTGATGCCCTTTCCCAATAATCCCAGTCAAGGTTACACTTAAAATCCAAAGAGAATCTCATGTCTCCGACAAGCCTTTTATTAAATGTGACAGAAGGGCAGCATATCGGGCATCCCATCGAAAGGATCATTCTTCTTATAAAGATGCTCGACTGCGCACCCGGCATTAGCATGGGAAGAAGCATAAGGCGCTTGACAAGCAGAAGAAGATTTGATTTGACAAGCGCCCCCTCCCTCATTTCATTATAATCCGTAAATGCGAGAATAAACTCTTCACCGGCCTTATTGAAAAGCCTTTCCGTATATCTGCTGTCAACAAGATCGTCCTGATGGAAGACGGTAACAAAGTCAGTGTCACAGGCATCGAATGCAAAATTCCAATCGCTTCCTATTCCAGGCTTGCTGTTGTTTACAATAAGCCTGACACCGTATGATTTGCAGGTCTTCTCTATGAATTCATTAGGAGTAGCCGTCGTCACTATAAGATTGCTTTTATCCGTCTGGTTAAGAATAGAAAGAATGGCATCTCCCAGATAACGAGACTCCTTGTATGCACAGAGGGCAAAAGTATGATTATCCCGCATTTTTAATAAATTATTCCTGTCCCATTATTATTTTCTTTAAGAATACCGACACTATATAGGATCTGTATTCCTTTGTCGATCTGAGATCGTCTATAGGAGAACAGTCCTTTGCAACAGCCTCTTCAAGCCTATCAGCCATGCTGTCGCTGACCTCTCCACTTTCAATAAGCTCCTTGCAGGCAATTCCTTCCTTGATTACAGGGCCTACGCAGCCAAGGGCAATACGCACGCTCCTGAATCTGCCATTTTCTTTAATTCCTCTGAATGCCACCGATGACTTGGATATTGCGAGCGCCTTTCTCGCAGAGCTTCTGATATAACGGAAGATTTCATTCTCGGAAGGAATTTCAGCATATATCCCAGCTAAAATCTCGTAAGGGCCTATATCTGTCCTGCCCGGACCTTTTATGAAATCCTTTACGGGAACCATTCGTTCCATAATACAGCCGTTCTCGTCTGCAGAAACAATCCTCATAACGGCATTCAGGACATACATTGAAGGCAGGGTATCGCCGACAGGGCTGGCATTGCATATATTGCCGCCTATAGTCCCCCTGTTCCTAATCTGTGGAGAGCCTATTTCAGAAGCGGCGGATGCAAGAGCTCCCGCCTTTTCCCTTATTATAGGGCTTTCAGCAAGCTGGGTATGTGTCACGCATGAGCCTATAACAAGCTTTCCGTCCTTGATTCCAATTGACTTCAGCTCTTCAATGTCCGTAATATCAATAATCCCGTCCGCAAAAATATCAGGGAAGCTTTCCGCCCTTGGAAGAATATCGGTGCATCCAGCGGCAATTTTCAGCTTTAAGCCTTTCTCCTTTGCGTCTTTAAGGATTAAAAGGGCTTCCGAGAGAGATTTAGGAAAATATCCTGGCATATTCTTCATAGACTATTTTTCCTCCGCCTTTCTTCTGAGCTCTTTGGCTGACGCGTCAACAGCCTCTATTATCTTCCTATATCCGGTGCATCTGCAAAGATTGCCTGAAAGTCCTGTTCTTATGTCATTCTCGCTCGGATCGGGATTTTTTTTAAGAAGCGCGTATGATGATATTACCATGCCAGGAATGCAGTATCCGCACTGGACAGCCCCATGCTGCATGAACTTGTCTCTTATTACTTCCGCTTCCGGATACGAGTATATGCCTTCAATAGTGACAATCTCCCTGCCGTCAGCCGAGATTGCCGGAACAAGACAGGAATTGACATTCTCTCCGTCCATAAGCACCGTGCAGGCTCCGCATTCGCCTTCCCTGCATCCGACCTTGGTTCCGGTAAATCCGAAATCTTCCCTTATCACATCACAAAGCGCTTTCTGCGGAGGCAGATCAAGCTCTTTTTTTATGCCGTTTATATTGAAATTAATCTTCATAGCTTCTGCTCTCCTCTCTTCTTTGCAGCAAGCAGCTTTTCTGGAGTAATCGGTATCTCGCACAGATCTATGCCTGACGCCATAGCTACAGCGTCAGCTACACACGGGCCAACAAACACGCATGGCATCTCGCCAAGGCCTTTTGCGCCGAAAGGTCCGTTCCAGAATGGCTCTTCAACTATTATTGCCTCATCCATAGGAACATCTGCCGCTGTCGGTATTATATAGTTGGCGAATCTGTTGTTAAGGATTTTGCCGTTCTTCATCTTAATGTCTTCCGTCAGGGAATATCCGAGAGCCTGAATGCATCCGCCCTCAATCTGACCTTCAACAAGCATTGGATTTATGGCTCTTCCCATATCGCATGCCGATGCAAGTCTGAGCACG
>JAKSUM010000146.1 GCA_024409025.1 bacterium
CTGTTATTTCTCCAACACTAACAGGCAAAGGCTCGGCAGAATCATCCGCCTCCTGATATTTCGCAGGCTAGACGAAGTAGCCGACAGAAACGGAATAATAGCAAAAAGAATGTCCCAATTTCTGGAAGTCGAGGTAATTCCGCCAAAGGAAAAAAGCGTGTTCACCGATGAGGAGATAAGGAAGATAATCGAATGCAGTGACCCTTTTGCCGAAACAGTACTAATGTACTTGTTCACTGGACTGCGGAAGACCGAGCTTCTGACAATGAAAACAAAAGACGTGCATCCCGCAGAGCGTTATATGCGTGGAGGTATAAAGACTAAGGCCGGAAAGAACCGCATAATCCCGATTCATAAGATTATAGCTTCAATAGTCGACAAGCGGATGAAGACAGCTGGCGCTCTGTTTCTTGGAATGTCGGACAAGGAATTTAATTCCGAATGGAAGAGGTTTATGAAGCTCCTTGAAATGAACCATACACCCCACGAGACAAGGCACACATTCCGCAGTCTTCTCGATTCGGCCGGAGGGAACCAGAAGTGCATTAATCTGATTATGGGACATTCAAGCGGCGAAGGAATAGGCGAAAAGGTCTATACGCACAAGACCATAAAAGAGCTTATCGACACTGTCGATTTAGTGCGATTTTGAGCTGTTAGAAACAGGTTAGTTACAAACGAAAAGAGAAAAGCCCTGTAAAGCAACACTTCACAGGGCGAAAATTTAACAAAATATTAATATAACATATAAAACAAATATATTATAATAATTACAATAATATGAAAGCGGAGATATAAAATGAACATAGGAACAAATTTCGGTTTTATCCAGAATTCCGGCATAACTCAGGCATATTCCGCGCCAAGCATGCCATCATCATCTCCTGCCATTGAAGAAGCGCCGGCTGAAATTCAGGACGGATTTTCAATGTCAAGCGGCATAGACGAAGCACCGAATATGCCTTCAGGCTTAAAGAAGGCTATGACAACGGAAGAAGCAGGATTTCAGATCGTAAGTTCGGCTGAGACAGCAGGACTCCATCCGGTTACAGAAAATATCCAGACAATAGAATCAATCATTCCGGCAATATCATCATCTTCTGCAACAGCAGCAGATACAGCCGGAGCAGCAGGAAGCATAAAAGAATTTCTCCATCCTGGAACAATAACTCCGGATGCTGACACCAAGGCTATGACAGAGGCATTTGGAGCACTTACTGCCATTACCGGCGGTCTTTCCGAAAAAGACGCATCAGCTCTTCTGCAGAAATCAGGCGAAAGAAACCTGAATGAGACGCTTGATGACATGAAGGATTTAAGGTATATGCAGAGAAGCGCCGTCAAAAATTCAGGAATGACTCTTGCTGAAAAGACAGCCCTTTTTGCTTACACAGGAGACGCTTATGCTCCCCTAAATACCGCATTGAGAACACATGATACGGAAAAAGTATCAAAAATGCAGCCATTAATAGATAATACCGTAGCAGCCCTTGACAAGCTGCCGCCTTATAAAGGCACGACAGTTTACAGGGGAGCTGAAATGCCTCAGGCATTTTTCGACGAGCACAAGCCCGGAGCAAAAGTCACTTATTCGGCATTCACGTCAACATCAACAAAAGCGCTTCCCGGATTTAAAGGAAATACGGCGCTTACAATAGACTGTGCGGGAGACAGAGGCAGAGGAAAAGACATAAAGGAATTTTCAAAATTCGAATATGAAAGCGAAATCCTTTTCCCGCCGGATTCCGAATTCATAGTCATAAGCCATACGGTAAAAGACGGCAAGCATTTTATACACATGAAGGAAGTTCCGAAACAGGCATAGCAATCAACTAAAAGCAAATTACAGATAGAATACCAAACATAACTCCAGGAAAGAGGAAACTATGAACGCCATAACATCGTCAGGAATCTATACAGCCCAGCCTCAGATTCAGACAGTGCAGCAGAGCCAGTCCCCTGCAGTCGCGCCTCAGGCAGAAACAATCCAGGAAGAAATAACGGCAGACGGATTCACACATTCATCAGCTCAGGAAGCAGACATGAAGAGCCTTATGAGCACAATAAGAGGAGCTTCACAGACAGAATCTGTCTCAGCCACATCAGTCCCGTCCGCAATAACGGCAGTAGGAGCAGCAGAGACAGCAGCAGCCGTCACGGCGGATGTAGCGGCATCTATGACCCCAGGACCTGCCGGAGCAGCCTTAAAAAGCCTTGACGATGTAATAGCCCACGAGCTGGAAACAGCCAAAGCTTTTTATACAAAGACAGATAAGGTAGCAAAAGAGAACGAGGAGCATCCTCTTATTGAGAATCCAAATGTATCCTTTGTTACCCGTGACACATCGGAAATGGCGCCCATAGCAATCGACAGCGAAACGGCAGCTCTTGCCCCTTCATTCGGAGCCCTTACCGTAAATACAGAGGGACTAAGCGAAAGCGAACTCCAGACAGTTCTCCAGAAAACAGGAGAGCATGGGTTAGGAGTCACTATAAAGCTTATGGACGATCAGAAGTACCTCTATAGAACGGCAGTAGAGGAAACATCCATGACGCTTGCCCAGAAGACAGCGCTTTTTGCATATACAGGAGACACCTACACTGTAATGAACACGGCGCTCAGGACGCACGATGAGCAAAAGGTGGCGCTTATGAGACCTCTTATCGATAAGACGGTAGAGGCACTCGCAACCCTACCTTCCCATTCAGGAAGAGTATACAGAGGCGGAGAAATGCCCCAGTCATTCTTTGACGAGCATAAACCCGGAGCAAGGGTGACCTACTCGGCATTCACATCAACATCATCGAATCCCGGAACGGCATACGGCGGAAACACCCAGCTCATAATCGACACGGCAGATCATGACAGTGCAGGCAAGGAAGTAAGCAAGCTCTCAATGTTCCCAAGTGAAAACGAGATACTGTTCCCTCCGGATACAGACTTCATCGCAATAAGCCATGTAGTAAAGGACGGAAAGCACATAATAAATATGAAAGAGCTTCCAAAACACAGCTAAAGACAAAAAATCCCTGAAATACAGGGATTTTTTTCTAAAAGGAAATATTTTATGAATTCAATAAGTGGAAATTTTCCAATAATCAATACAAACAAAATCAGCAGTTCGCCACAGCAGATTAATACTCAGGCAGCTTCAGCTCAGGAAACAGAGCATTCAGTTTCCGACAGCTTCATTCCGTCTGCCATTGAAAGCGAAAACATAGAAGCAATTCCGTCATTTTCACATGGTGAAAAATCATTAACCCCTGCATCATTATCGACGGATTCCGCCTGTCAAGTATCTTCATCGCTGTCAGGAAATGCAGGGTCATTGATATCATCCCTGAAGGAAAAGCTTTTTTTAGGAATAGAATCCCTGAAGGAATTCGGATCATCCACCAACGTCAGCACGGGAGCCATTATCATAGAGCATGTTGGCGATCTTACAAATATTCCGGACATAATCCCGGATGAAGAGACGCTTGCCCTTGCAGACGCATACGGGGCAATAAACGGCAATAGTGAAAACGGAATACAGGAGCTCCACAAGCAGCTTGACTCCATGAAGAAATCAAAGCTCCTGCAGAGAAAGCCTGTAGCCGAATCTTCCATGACACTTGCGCAAAAGACAGCCCTGTACTCATATACGGGCAACGCATACACTTCAATCAATAAGGCGCTATGGCATCATGACGAAGATAAAATACAGAGCTTAAAGCCAATAATAGATAAAGCATCTGAAGCTCTTGAAACCCTCCCATCATACAAGGGAAAAGTTTTCAGGGGCACAAGTCTTTACGGAGCAGATCTGACAAAGTACATTCCGGGAGCAAAAATGCAGTATGCCGGATTTACCTCAACATCAACAGCAGCGCTTGGAAAATTTAAAGGCAACACGGAAATAATGATTGACTGCCTGAAATCCGGAAGCGCAGGAAAAGACATAAGCGCATTTTCGGCATTTCCTAATGAAAAGGAAATACTATTCCCGCCGGACTCAAATTTTATCGTAATAAGCCACAAGGAAAAAGACGGCAGGCACTTTATACATTTAAAAGAGCTTCCAAAAGAAAAATAGACCTTGCACAAATTCGGCAGACTGCCTTATATCACCATAGCTAAAGCAATGGGGGTACGGCAAATATGATAGACATAAAAAGACAGCTTCAATGTTTTGGAGCTGTCTTTTTTTATTATAAACGGATTTACGACTTCAAATTAAAGCCTGCAAAATGCCGAAAGAATAATCCCCTTTAAAATATAGGTTAAACAGAAGCCCCCATTCACAATGCTATTGATTTTTTCAATTAAAAACCTTATAATATATAAAGCGGAATTTGCATCAAACAGCAAATTTAGAAAACAAACAGACAGGAGGTCCTATTTTAATGAACGCAATAGGAGCATCAGGCGGCATAGAGTATATGAGAGGCATCTCTCAGACAGGCGCGCCTCAGACGGCACAGACAGCAAAGTCCCTCCCCTCCATCCCTTCAGAGCC
>JAKSUM010000147.1 GCA_024409025.1 bacterium
CATAAGCATCACCATGGAATGTCTTTTCATTCCACTCAATGCCTGGAGGGCTTGAATAGACGCTGTAATAGCAGAGATCCCTCTGCTGTTTTTTGAGAAGCTCTGCAGCCCCGTCCATCCCCATGAGCTCTTTGCCTCCGCCATATATCCTGCCGTTTATGATGTCAGGATCCTCGCAACCGAATTCCTGTGAAACGGCTTCCTTTATGGCCTCATTAGCAAGGACGGCAGCATCTCTTAAAACCTTTCCTACGACCATGGTCGTTCTTGATGCAACTGTCGGACCGCTGTCGGGAACATCGGCCGTATCTGTCCACGGGACGGATACCCTCTCAAAAGGAACTCCTATGGCCTCCGCAACGATCTGGGGAAGCACGGTTCTCATTCCCTGCCCCATCTCGGTCGTGCTGCAGAGAACCTCAACTCTTCCGTCATCGCAGATTCTGACTCCGGCCTTTGCCTTTATATAGTCTTCTCCCCTTCCGGTAAAGCCCGCTCCGTGGAATACGGCGGAGAATCCGACTCCGCGGCGCTTTTTAGCGTCTTTTGGCTGTTCTCTGTATTTCTTATAGAGTTCAGGATAATTTATCTTTTCAAAAAGAGCATTCATGCATCTTTCCAAAGCAACAGGATCCTTGAGATGCTGGCCTGTGGCCGTAACGGAGTCCTTTTTAAGAAGGTTCTCCCTCTTAAATTTAAGAGGATCAAGTCCCAGCTTTTCGGCATGCCTTGTCATATGATGCTCAACGGCAAAGAATGACTGTGGAGCTCCAAAGCCCCTGAATGCGGAAGTGGGAATAAGGTTAGTTGCGACTCCCCTTGCCCATATCTTAATATCATCGCAGTCATATGCTCCCGCTCCGGCTATAGTGCCCCTTGCAAGAACAACAGGAGTGGCCATAGAGTATGCTCCGGCGTCAAAAATGATTTCGGAATAAACGGCGCCAAGCTGACCTGTTTTTTTATTTATTGCCGTCTTTAATGTTATGTATGAAGGATGGCGTTTAGTCGTTCCTTCCATATCCTCAGTCCTTGAATAGATCATCTTTACCGGATGGCCTGACTTTAGAGCAAGAAGGGCGGCATGGGAGGCTATCATCGTGGGGAAATGCTCCTTGCCTCCGAATCCGCCTCCTGTAGGCATCTGGATGACATGTATATTTTCAGGCGGAAAATTGAAAAGCTTCTGCGATTCCTTCCTTATATAGTAAGGGCACTGCATCGAGCCTTTTATCGTAATTCCGTTTTCCTCAGGAAAGGCAATCATGGACTGGGGCTCTATATAAGCCTGCTCCTGATAAGGAGTCCTATAGCTCCCTTCAAGAATGTCATAGTTTTCCGTGTCAGCGAATATGGCGTCAGGATCACCCTTATCAACATGATACTCTTTTATAATGTTGTTATCGCTGTATATGAGATTCTTTTTTGCTATGGAGTCAAAAACATTAAGAGAAGGCTCTATTGTTTCATATTCGACATGGATATGCTTCAGGGCCTCCGCAGCCAGCTCCTCGGTAGGAGCGGCGACAAGAGCTACCGGCTCCCCAATATAGTTGACTCTTCCGTTCTTTGGAAGGAAAGGCACATCCATATTGAAGTTATTGAGAACATTTTCACCCGGGATGTCCTCTTCCGTAACGACAGTTATTCCCGTCCAGTCAAATTCCGGATCAAGCTCTATTTTTTTCACATTGGCGCACGCATGCGGACTGCGAAGAGTTCTTCCAAAATAATATTCCTCGCTGTAGCAGTCGCCGGTATAGCGCATCTTTCCGCACAGCTTGTCATAGGCATCCACCCTTACGACGGATGTTCCAACACATGGCACTCTCTTAATATCGGACATTATATCGCTCCTGAATTAAAAATGCATTAAGCTATTTAAATTAAAGATTTTTTCCAAATTACCTTTTTTAAGCGGCTGCGTCTAAAATTTTCTGGTTTTCAGTCTGACTGCAATCTGCTCGAACAGTCTAACCGGAAGCCTGTCAGCATCCCTGCATGCCGCAACGCTCGGATAAATATTCTTCAAATCATCAAGACACTCATTGAAGTCGGCATCACAGGCATCAGGGTCACCGAGAGCCACTGCCACAATTTCAGTACCCCTCTTCATAATCTTATGGGCGGCATTAGCTGTATCCTTGGTTGACACCGGAGGGATGTAATTGCTTCTGGCGTACTCGTGGAGAGGCCATCCGTCTGCAATCACAATAATAAGCTTTATATCCGCATCCGTATGCTCGTTTATGTATTTTTCAGCCCAATAGAGAGAAAATCCCTCCCTTGTATTATATCTGGGATTCATAGACAGTATGCTGTATTTTTCCTCTTCCCTGCCATTAAATCCTATGAGAATCCTATGCTCGACCAAAGGCTTTTCATATATGGCCTCTTCAGAGACTACCGCGTGCGGAATATCGTTTCTTTTTAGCACCTCATGCATGATTATACATGCATTCTTTGCGGCCATAATCCTGCCTCCGCTCATCGAGCCCGAATTGTCCACAAGAAAAAGGATGCTCATAGACGGGATGCCCTCAGCATCCGCTTTTTTCTCCCAGTATCTCCTTTTCAAGTCCCCAAGTCTTTTAGATGATATTGCGGAACCGAAAAGAAGCTTCTCTTCGGTTACCCTTGTTTCGGCATTTATCATCCTCTGCAGGGCAGATGAATATTTGCTTATAGTCTGCCTGCGCATCCTGACAATGTTATTGTATGCAGGCTTCAGATGCATGTGCAATGCAGGCCTTCGTACTATCATTCTTATTCCCTGATGGACTCCCGCACAGTCAAAATCAGCCGAAGTATAGTATTTTATCCTTTCACCATTATCAGATTCGTTATGGATGGAATCATACAGTACGGCATTGCTGAGAAGAAAACTGGAAATGTCACTGAATCCTTCCGCTCCTGAAATAAGCGATGAGCGGATCCTGTTCCGCTGCCATACTCTTCTGACTTCTCTAATACGTAGCAGTTGCCTCTGCCAGTCTCGGATTTTATGTTCGGAGTCCCATTCTTCAGCCTGAAAAGCATTCTTTCCGGTCGGCATTCCCTTCCATGTCCCTGCTGAAAATCGGAAAACATGTCATTCTCGTCATGGGATGGCGCTCCTGGGAGATTGGGCATAAGGCTGCAGAACAGCTCAAGAGCCGCATCCGTCTCTGGAATGATATCCTTTATTGCCTCAAAGATTTTCCATTCGGCATTATACCGTCCTTCCGGAGACGGAGTAAGGACGGCTTTGTCAAGCAGATGCTTAGTGTTTGCAAAATATTGCTCCGCTGTAGGATCAAATCTCGGCATACTTAAATTAAGCGACGGCGGATATATAAGGTAAGCCAGACACTTATGCATATATTCGGCAAGAATTGTCGCCTTATATTTTTCAGAATCATCCATATATTCTCCGGTTAATTTTTCCCCACCGGCTTTTCTTTCCGGAGAAAATGCATAATTCAGATCCATTAAGGCGATAGAGGTGTTTATGAATTTCAGGTAAAATTCAAGATTGTCGAATTCAAAGCATCCGGCAGCCTCTATGTACGCGTCCTCGATTATGTTGGCAAGCTTTCCGAAAGCCTTACGCTTCGCCAGAGAGGACAGACGCTCGTCATTAAGATGCATAGGAGGGAAGCGGGTATATATAAGATGAAGGCATTCATGGATATTCAGTGCCCTTGTTATAAGGCATAATGCCTGAAACCGGTCTTTTGACCATGGCGAGCTTCCGAGCTCCATACATCTCTCAGTCCCTGCAAGAATGCTCTTATTGCAGAATATATTCTGCCAGGCAGGATCAATTGTTATACTTTTTCCGTCCGTATATGCCTCGTTGCAGTCAATAAGTGAAAGCTTCAGGATATTTCTGCCGGAAAACATCTTTGCAAAGGATTCTTCCCTCATTCGGATTTTTTCACATTTAAAATCCTTTAGCGCTTTTTTTGCTTCGCTTGAAAGAATTTCTCTCATAATCATGACCATTTATAGGTTTTGAGAATACCTCTGATACTGTCCTCAAAAGGCCTGTCTGTTCTTGCTATAGGTATAAGTGTTTTTTCCGCAGCCCTTAAATAGCCTTCATGTCTTGCCATTCTTGCCCAATTTTCAAGATTTCTGGGCGATATTACAAACTCAAGCTCCTCGGTCTTTATCAGGTTTTTAATCCTGTGATATATTGCGATCATTTTATCGGCAAAAGCCTTTGATTCAGGCACCCTCGCCACAAGCATTCTGTTTATAGACTCATCCGGCAGCTCCTCGGTCTCGATAATGGTATTAAATCTGTTAAACAGAGCCTGATTAAGCTCCTTTGTGCCATAGTAGCCCATATTCATGGTCGCAAAGAAACGGAAATTTCTGTTTCTTATCACCTTCTCGTCGTTATCAAGTCTTATAAAACCGTTATAATCTAAAGCATAATCTAAATAGTAATGTCTTGAACTTCTAACTGACCCAATTCTT
>JAKSUM010000148.1 GCA_024409025.1 bacterium
TACTGAGCGTATAAAACATAGAGACGGTACAGAAAGCATTTTGGAGTTTAAATGAAAAAGGCTTTGCAAAAGGCATCCCCACGCCGACTGAGTGGGAAGCCTTCCGCAGGAGAAAAGATAGAGTAAGAAAAGCCTGCAATCTAATATGAAAGAAAAAATAAGCTTAAAAGCGCCGCTTTTTATAAAAAGCCTCTGGTTTTAATACCAGAGGCTTTCTTTTTTCAATTTTATTTTTCAAGCTGTCTTATCCGTTCTCTGACTTCCGGCTTGTCTATTGTATCAGGAGAAAGCTCAAGATACTTTCTGAAGGCTTCCGCTGCTTCAGCATTTCTGCCTTTTGCTTCAAGAACCGTTGCCAGATTGTATCTGAGATCGGGATTGTATGGATCCTTCTTTATTGCTTCCTGAAGGAATATCTCGGCTTTCTTGAACATGGTGTTCTTTTTGTAGCATAAGGCTATATTTGAATTGGCCGCAGCGTAATCGGGATCTATCCATAGCGCCCTCCGGAATGCCGCCTCTGCCGCATCATATTTTTCCTGCATGAATATTGCGGCTCCATCTATATTCCAGAGCTCCGCGTCATTATCTGACATTGCTATTCCTTCTGCAGCCTTCTTTTCCGCTTCGGAATATCTGCCTGCATAAAGAAGCGCCTGTGCAAGAGCCTTTTTTAGAATAGTTTCACAGGGATGCGAATTTTCCAGCTCGCTGAGCTTTCTTATTGCCGAGTCATATTTTCCCCTGTTAAGAAGGGATATTGCCTCGTTGATTCCGGGATATTTGCCAGGATCTTCGGTTTTTAATGCTTCTTCAAATGATATTTCCCCGCCTTCGGATTCTCCGGATTTGTATTTTACCGCCCCTTCATTGTTTACGGCCCTTCCGTATGTTGGGGCATCCTCTAAAAGCAGATTGAGAAGCCTTGCTGATTCCTGCGTTTTTCCTGCAGCTGAAAGTATTTTTGCTTTGTTAAGCTTTAATCTTATGTCTGAAGGGGAAAGCGATTCTGCCGTCTCTATAAATTTAAGAGCCTCGTCATGGTTCCCTGTATCGGAGCATGACAGAGCGGTGTTGCTGTAAAGCTCAGGGCTGGAAGGGCAGAGGAGCATGAGCTTCTTTCCCTCTTCTCTTGCTTCCTCCGCCTTTCCCATAATTCTGAGAAGTGCCACTCTGTTTATTCTGAGGTTCAGGTTGTTCTTTTCTATCGAGCAGAGCCTGTTCAGTGTTCTTTCTGCATTCTCATATTCCCCGCGGGCTGTCTCAAGCCTGTATTGCTCTCCAAGAAGCTTTCTGTTAAACGGGTCTTTCTTCTGTTTTTCAAGATTTTCCCTATATGCTTCCTTCTCTTCCGCCGCCGTCATTGCTTTGGGAGGAGATGCATATCCTGATGAATATGCGGGAGATGATAATGCTGACATGATAAGAATCATCAGCGCCGCGGAGATATGTTTTTTCATTTTAGTTTCCTCTGAGAACCTTTATCTGCTCTACGAGCTTGGCTGCCTTTGCTTCCGCCTCTGCGAGCTTTTCCTTCTCTTTTGCTATTATTCCTTCATCTGCGTGAGCAAGGAATGCTTCGTTTGAAAGCTTTTTATTTGCCGCCTCTATTGCCTTTACGGCTTTTGCGGCTTCCTTTTCCATTCCCTCAATCTGCTTGTCAAGATTTTCTATCTCGAGGGCAGGGAGGAAGACCTGACTTACGCTGGCCATGCAGGCTATTGACTTTGACGGTATGCCGCTTCTGTCTGATGCTATTACGATTTCCTCTGCCGAGGCGAGATTCTTTATTGTCTGTTCCTCTTTCTTTATGAGGTCTCCGATCTCGTCTGTTCCGGGGATTACGTATACTTTTACTTTCTTCTTGGGGGCTATGCTGACGTCTGCCCTGAGGGATCTTATGGCTTTTACAGTCTCAAATACGCTTTCCATTGTCTTCTCGTCTTCAGGGAAGCTGAGAGCGTCTTCATACTCAGGGAATGACGCATTCATAATCGAGCCTTCGCATCCCGGGAAGAGATGCCAGAGCTCTTCGGTTATGAAGGGCATCACTGGATGGAGAAGCCTGAGGAATTTGTTGAATACGTGCAGCAGCACCTGAGCCTCATTGGAGGTTCCTCCGTTTTCCGAAGACAGGACGGACTTTACAGTCTCTATGTATCTGTCGCAGAAATCATCCCAGAAGAAGTCATAAAGGCTGTTGGCTATGACATCATAGGAATATGTGTCATATGCGTTTTTGATGTCTCTGCATATTCTGTTGATTCCTGAGATTATCCATCTGTCAGCTGCGGAAAGCTTGGATGTGTCAGGAAGCTCCGGCTTTATGTCTTCGGGGATGTATCCGAGGCAGAATCTTGCCGCATTCCATACCTTGTTTGCGTAATTCCTGAATTTTTCGACTCTTTCCGCACGCTCAAGCTTGCCATTCTTGAAGTCTGCAGGGAATTTTATGTCCTGTCCCTGTCCTGTAAGATGAACGAGAGAGAATCTGAGGGCGTCCGCTCCGTACTTGTCTATGAGGAGAAGCGGATCTACGCCTGTCCCGAGAGATTTGCTCATTCTTCTTCCGTCTTTGCCGAGAAGTGTTGCGTGTACATGGACGTCCGAGAACGGCACCTCGTTCTTGAATTCCAGACCGAACATAATCATTCTGGCGACCCAGAGGAAGATGATGTCCCTTGCGGTTATGAGAACCTTGGTAGGATAGAAGAAATCGAGGTCCTTTGTCTCGTTCGGCCATCCGAGAGTTGAGAGAGGCCACAGTCCGGATGAGAACCATGTGTCAAGGACGTCCTCTTCCTGATTGAAGTTTTTGCTTCCGCACTTCGGGCAGCATTCGGGATCTTCCTTGAATGCGTCCATATGACCGCATTCGCCGCAAGTCCATACAGGAATTCTGTGACCCCACCAAAGCTGTCTTGATATGCACCAGTCCTTGATATTTTCAAGCCATGTTCTGAATGTGTTTGCGTAACGCTCCTGGGTGAAGCGCACTTTTCCCTCTTTTTCCGCATCCAGTGCTCTCTTTGCCAGATCGTCCATGTGGGCGAACCATTGCCATGAGAGATAAGGCTCGATTACCGTGTCGCAGCGGTAGCATACGCCAACGGAGTTCTTATAGTCTTCCGTCTTTTCAAGAAGCCCTGCGTTTTCCAGATCCTCTGCAATCCTTGTCCTGCATTCGAATCTGTCCATTCCGCAATACTTTCCTGCTTCGGAATTCATTTTTCCGTTTTCGTCTATAACTATGTAGGAGGGGAGATTATGTCTCTTTCCTGCTTCATAATCCGTAGGATCGTGTGCAGGAGTTATCTTAAGGGCGCCTGTTCCGAAATCCCTTTCAACAACTTCATCAGCTATTACGGGGATTGCCCTGTCTGTGAGAGGTATTATTACTTCCTTGCCTATGAAGGATTTATATCTGTCGTCTTCAGGATGTACGCATATGGCAGCGTCCGCAAGGATAGTTTCAGGTCTTGTAGTTGCTATTGTTATGAAGCCTTCCTCGCCCTTTACCATATATCTGAGGTAGTAAAGCTTGGAATCCATATCCTTATGGTTTACTTCAAGATCCGAAAGTGCAGTGCGGCATCTGGGGCACCAGTTGATAAGCCTGCGGCCTTTATATATTATGCCCTTTTTATAGAGCCTGTAGAATGCTTCCCTTACAGCCTTGCAGCAGCCTTCGTCCATTGTGAAACGGAGTCTGTCCCAGTCGCAGGAGTTCCCGAGCCTCTTGCACTGTTCTATTATTTGATTTCCGTAAAGGTTTTTCCATTCCCATATTTTCTCTATGAATTTTTCTCTTCCGAGAGTATATCTGGTTTCGCCTTCTTTTCTTACCTTGTCTTCTACCTTTTTCTGCGTGGCTATGCCTGCATGGTCTGTTCCTGGCACCCATACGGTCTCAAAGCCCATCATTTTTTTGCCTCTTATGAGGACGTCCTGAAGGGTATGGTCCATTGCATGTCCCAGATGTAGCTCTCCGGTTACGTTAGGCGGAGGGATTACTATTGAATACGGGGGCTTTTTGGAATCAGACGATCCTGCGAACATCTTTTCATTTGTCCAGTATTCATACCACTTTTTTTCGGCTTCTGCGTAGTTGTAATTTTTTTCAAGTTCTATGCTCATTTTTTTCCTTTTAATTTTTCCGGATTTTATTCCGGCTATTTGATATTAAGCATCTCGACGCTTTCGCGCTTTGTCTTTTTCTTGTTTCTTTTTATTGACTCATCATGCATCATGAGGAGGAATGTCGTTATTATCTCAGGATCGAATTGGGTTCCTATGCTCTCCCTTTTGAGCTTTGCAAGAGCGGAATCCCAGCCCAAGCCTTTTCTGTACGGCCTGTCTGAGGTAAGTGCGTCAAATGCGTCAGCGACTGCTATTATCTGAGCTCCTTTTGGAATGGCATTCTTGGAGAGATTGTGGGG
>JAKSUM010000149.1 GCA_024409025.1 bacterium
CTTTCAGCTTTGCCGCCTCATCAAAATCATTCATTATAACAGCAAAATATTTCTGTATATATTTTTTTGCTATAATGGAAGGCGTCCTTCCCCGTTCGGCAAGTATGGCAGCAAACCTGTTAAAGTCGCCGCCTCCGCAGAAGGGCGGATTCAGAAGCTTTATCCTGTATATATCCTCAATGGCCGCAAGCGCAGATTCCTCCTTGGATATATTCTTCTTCATCGTCCCTCTCATTGAATCAAGCCTGTCAAGCATAACGAGCGATGAAAGCTGCTCGGCATGAAGAAATTCCCCATCAGGCTTAAACCCACTTAAAAGCCGCTCGGCGGCCAGCTCTGCTATCCTGTCGGAAATTTTGCCTTTTTTCAGCAGGGCATCGCATATCTGCTCGGAATCATCCGAAGCGGGCATAATGTCCCTCATCCGCGAAACAAGCTCTGCCGCAGCGTCGGCATTGCCTTCCTTAACATTCCTTCTTATATCCGAGATGAATTCCAAGGCCTTCTGCGCCCTGTCATCAGACGACGGCTTCCTTATTTTTGTTTTAAGCTTTTCCTTGGCGGGATCTGATATCGGGAGCTCTGCGTCAAAGGAAACCATCTTCTTATTCATCTCGATGAAATTTTCAATAAATTCATGAAGATAATCGCCTATTGCCCTCTTCATTCTCGCCCTCAGCAGCCTCTGGTTCGTTCTTCCGCAATCAACAACCGAGGCATTCCGCTCTCTGGCCTCAGATATAATCTTATCAATATTGAAGCATGGTATAGGCTCATGAACCATTATCGGGAATCCGAACTTCGGAGGCTCATCATCCTCACAGCAGCATTCATGCGCCTCGTCCGGAGGAGTCTCTATAGGAACAGGAGAGATAGTAAAAAACGATGCAAAATACATACCCTCCTTTTCAGTCGAAGCCCAGAAAAAGAGCGCAGAGCTTTTAGGTGTCCCATTGATCTTCATTTACAATATCTGCCACTCAAAATATGTTGAAATATACTAACACATCGAGAAGTGGACTCTCCTTTCTTTAAATTTTCATATTTACGAGAGAGACATCTTTCTTCTCTGCGTATCATTTATATTAATATTATTAATTACTTAATAATACATTTTCATTTTCAGAATCGGCTGGTCCTGCCGTTGTCTCCAGAATTCTGTTCGGGCAGCTTATTTGTAAGCCTCGCCGTAGTGTATTCCTGCTGTATCTCCGGCTGAGGCGGTATTATCGGATAAACAATCTTGATTGTCATATTGACGCTGCCAAGCATAATCAGATCCCCATTCTGGAGATAATGATCGGAAACGCGCTGGTTATTCACAAAGACCCCGTTTTTGCTGTTCATATCTGAAAGCCTGTATCCGTTTTCCGTCTTTATAATCTCAGCATGCTGTCTTGAAAGGGATTCGTCATTCAGCATTATATCGCATTTGACATCCCTTCCTATAAGAATCCTGTTCTTCTTGAGGGGATAGCCGCTCTTAATTCTGCTCTCCTCCGGCATAATCCAGCCCCATATACCGTCTGCAGGGTAAGAGAACTCGGGCATAGCCACTTTAGACGGAGCTTCAGTGGTATCTACAGGAATCTCCCGTCCGGCAGACAGAAAATGTCCGGCGGCAGCAAACAGGGCGATAATGACAATCATAATGATCATGCAGACGCTGTCCTGCACGAAATGTTCCTGTTTCAGATATCTCATAACAAAAAATCCGCAACCGAGACCTATGAGGACTGAGAATATATAAGAAAAAGCGTTTCTAAGCATTTATTACCTCAGGAAAAAATAATAAGCGATGAATCCTATCAGGCATAACAGGACAGCCGCCAGAGTAACAAAAATCGCATTTCCGGCATTACCTCCGTCAAGAGAATACTCTCCCCTGCTCTTCCCCTTGTTTGCCTGAAGGCAGGACGCCAAATGCCTCTTCATCTCATTCAGGCTCTGATACCGCCTTGATGGGGACGGATCTATTGCCTTCTTTATTATGCCTCCCAAGGCAGGAGATATCGATGGGTTATAAAACTTGACGGAGCGGAACTCTCTCGGATCCGGAGAGGGAATCACGTTAGTGACGGCATGGTAAAGAAACGCGCCAAGAATATAGACCAAGGAGCGCATGTCAAATGACGGATGCTCCGCATACTGCTCCGGAGCCGCATATTCGCACGCTCCGAGGTGAGCGATATTGCCAAGACCCGTATCTCCGTAAAAAATCCTTGCAAGGCCGAAATCGGTGAGCTTAAGCTCCGACTTCTGATTCACAAGAAGATTTCCCATATTGAATTCCTTGTAAAAAACAGGAGGGAACTTTTTTTGCGAAAGATAATGGAAGAAATCCGCAAGCTGAAGCCCCCAATTTACCGCCTGCTCCTCAGAAAAAGGCTCTCCCCTTGTCTCCATAAGCGAGGAAAGATCTGTTCCCGGAATAAATTCCCTGACAATATAAATATACTCGCCTTCAGAGAAAAAATCTATTACCTTTGCAGCTGCAGGATGCGAAATAAGGGAAAGGGACGCAGCCTCCTTAAGAAATTTATTCGTAAGAGATGCCCTTTCAGCCGGACTGCCCGCTCCAATCTGCATTTCCCTGACAGCCCAGAATTTTCCAGGCATATGCATGTCAATGCCATAATATATATTTACTCTGGAGCCTTCGTATATAACCTTCTCAATTTTGTATCTTGACTTCAGGACCGAGCCTGGATTTAAAACTGAACCTGCCATTTTCCGCTCAACTCAAATGAATTAACCGAGTTTTATTTCTATTTCCATTTATAAAAACCTTCACCAATCGCCGAAACAATATAATAATAAGAAATAATGGAGGGCAAAACGCAAAAGAAAGGATTTAAAAGACAAAATTAAGAAATAAAAAAAGTTAATATTTTAAGCGGAGATAAGAATTTTGAATCTGGATTTTGAATCATCACTCAATGACAAGCAGAAGGAAGCCGTTTTCTCCTCAGAAGGTCCAATGCTTATACTGGCAGGAGCCGGAAGCGGAAAAACAAGAGTGCTGACATACAAGATAGCCAGGCTCGTAAACGAAGGGCTTGCATCGCCAGGAGAAATACTGGCTGTAACATTCACCAATAAGGCGGCTAAGGAGATGCAGGACAGGATAGCGTCAATGATCCCCGGAACCCGATTCCCTTTTGTCAACACATTCCATTCATTCTGTGTAAAAGTGCTAAGGTCCGAGACTCCCGAGGACTACAGCAAAAATTTCGTCATATACGACGAGTCCGACAAGACATCGCTGATAAAGACCGTCATGAAGGAGCTTAAGGCTGATACGGACAGGTATCCCCCGTCAAAGATGTCCTCGGTCATATCAAAGCTGAAAAACAGGATGAAGGGTCCGGACGATCTGAACAGACGGGTCGAAGAATGGGATCTGATAGCGCGAATATACGAAAATTACGACAAGGCAATGAAGAGCAACAATGCAATGGATTTCGATGATCTTCTTATAAACGCCTACAGGGCATTCAAAAACGACTACGTCTATGCAGACAGCCTGCGCAGGCATCTGAAATACATACTCATAGACGAGTATCAGGACATAAACCTCATACAGTATATGCTTATGCGTGAAATCTGCAGGAACAACGACAATATAACCGTTGTCGGAGACGACGATCAGAGCATATACAGGTTCAGGGGGGCGGACATGTCAATAATCCTTAAATTTGAGGACGACTACCCGCATGCGCATGTCGTAAAGCTAGAACAGAATTACAGATCGACATCCACTATACTCGATGCGGCCAATGCCCTTATGCTCCACAATAAAAACAGGAAGCAGAAAAAGCTCTGGACGGCTGGAGCAAAAGGAGAAAAAATAAGACTGTCGTCACTTCCAAACGGAGGAGCAGAGGCGAGATTCGCAGTCAGGAAAATAAAAGAGCTTATTAAAGGCGGAAGCTTCACATACAAGGACTTTGTAATAATTTACAGGACAAACGCCCAGTCAAGGCTTTTTGAGGAGGCCATGATGCAGGAAGGAGTCCCTTACAGGCTCGTCGGAGCAAACGACTTCTATAAGAGGGCGGAAATAAAGGATCTGACAGCATATCTGAAGCTTATAGAAAATCCCGATGACGACGTCAGCTTCAGAAGAATAGTCAATGTCCCCCCCAGAGGAATAGGCGAAATAGCCGAGGGCAGAATCGAGGATGCGGCAAGGGAAAAATCAATATCCCTGTTTGAAGCATGCAGAATCATGGCATCCTCGGATCTTATGTCGGCAAGGCAGAAAAACTCACTCTCATGCTTTGTGGATATGATAGACTCCGCAAGGGAAAAATCCGTAAGTGAAAACGCATTCGACGTCCTAAGCTACATTGCGGAGGCATCGGATTACAGAGGCTATCTGCAGTCACCGTCAAAAAGCGAAAGCAATGCGGTGACTTTTACGTTATCATCTT
>JAKSUM010000015.1 GCA_024409025.1 bacterium
AGCACATCCTCTCCATCAACGTCTCGAACAGCCGCCTCGGCAAGCCCGGCCTCGTCATGGAAACGGACATAGAGCTTTAGAAGCTCCTTTATCGGATCCTTTTCTATAACGTCCCTGTCTCCCCAATTCTTATACGCATATATCAGCTTGCCGAATTGTGTTCCCCAGTCGCCAAGATGATTATCGCCTATAACCTCATAGCCGGCAAATCTCAAAATAGCGCACACAGACGCACCTATATTTGTGGATCTCAGATGTCCTATTGAAAAAGGCTTCGCTATATTTGGGCTGGAGTAATCAATAACAGCCTTCCTGCCTTCGCCGACTGAGGAAGTGCCGTACTCAGACCCCTCTTTGAGGAAGTCAGACATGACCCTGGCATTGAAAGCCTTTCTGTTTATAAAGAAATTAAGATATCCTCCGACATTCTCCGCCCTTTCGATAAGAGGAGTTGAGAACTCTGCCTTTTCAGCAATTTCCTTTGCGATTACTGCAGGATTCTTCCTTAATGACTTCGCAAGAGCAAAACAGGGAACAGCTATGTCTCCCTTGGGATCTCCGGGATTAAACTTGACTTCAGATGACAGATCCTGTCCTGTTGCTTCCTTAACAATTCGGCATGCCTCATTAAGAACTGCCGATGCCGCATATTCATGCATAGCTCTTTAACCGTCCTTCTTCTATTAATTAAGTATTCTATATTAACCTTTCATCACTAAAGTGACGAGTGTTCCTGGCTCATTTCATAATATACAATATGGCAGGTATCAGCCTTTAACCGCACAGCTTCCAGCAATAAATCCGCTGGCCCACGCCCAATGAAGATTGTATCCTCCGCATATGCCATCGACATCGGCAATCTCTCCTGTTATGAACAGCCCCTTATTCTTTCTTGATTCCATTGTCGACGGCTCAATCTCATTAAGGGCAATTCCGCCTGCAGTCGCCTGAGAATTGCCAAACGGCATAACTCCCTGAATATTGAACCTCCATCCCTTCATAATCCTTGCAATAGAGCCTATTGTCTCGTCGGACAAATCGCAAATTCTGCCGGCAAGGGACGCCCCAGCCCTTTTCATTAATGCAAGGGATAACTTTTTGTTTATGAGTCCGACCAGAAAAAGCTCTGCCGAAAGCTCTTTCAGGGAAGCCCTCCTGTGCCTGAGCATTTCATAAAGGCCGACATACTCCAAATCAGGGAGAAGATCAAACGACATGAAAGCCTCTCCTCTCCTTTGTTTAGCAAAAAATCCGCTGGCATGTCTCGAAAGATGCATAACCGGCGGGCCCGAAAGCCCATATTCAGTAAAAAGAATCTCTCCGGTCTTGCTCTCAATCTCTTTCGAATTAATATATATGGAAGCCCTGCCCTCAAATTTTATGCCATGAAGAGGCCTTGCATCTTCAGACTTTAACTGGACTATTGAAGGAAAAAGAGGTGTTATTGAATGTCCAACAGATTCTGCCAGAGAATAGCCGGAACGGCTTCCGCCTCCGCTTGCAGAGCCGGCAGAAAGAATTATCCTGTCACATGCCACCGTTCCCTTATCGGAAACAGCTAAAAAAGATTTGCCATGCCTTTTAAACGAATTTATGCCAAAAGACGCCCTTTCCTCGATGCCAAGCCTTGCAGCTTCCGCCCTCAGCATGTCTACAACGGAAGATGCCTGCCTGCTCATCGGATAAGCCCTGCCTTCATCCTCAATTTCAACAGGTATTCCAATAGAAAGAAAAAACCTTTCGGCATCACTGAATCCGAAACGCTTAAGAGCCTGCCTTACAAAAGAAGCCGCATTTCTGTTATATGATTCGGGAGAAACAAGCCTGTTCGTTATATTGCAGCGGCCGTTTCCCGTAGCCAGAGCCTTTTTAAGAACCCGATCATTTTTTTCCGCAATAATTACGGACGCCCCAGGGCTCAGCCTCTTAGCCGTTATGGCAGCCATAAATCCTGACGCCCCTCCGCCGATAACAAGAATCCTCATAAATACAAACCTCGCTAAATTTATATTATATATTAAATTTAAAGAAAAATGCAAGAGCAGAAACAAAAGACCAAAAGGCATATCATAATAATAAAGGTCTTTTTAGAACATTCAACGAAAATAATCAGATTCAAGCATAAAAAAACAGTGATTAAGGAAAAGGCCAATGAGCCTCTGCATTTTATGAAAACACCAAACGGAAAGAAAAAGAAAGCGTCAAAATCAGAAAATCCTCCAAGAAAAGAACACATGGAGTCCGAAAATGAAGAGCCCATGTTCAACCCTGAAGTACTAAGGGAGGCAAGGGCGGCTCTTCTGATTTTATGCGGCCTTTTTCTTATGTTCGCAATAACAAATCCGGATTTGTCAGGGAGCATAGGGAAAGCAATAGGAACATTCTTAAACGCCCTTACGGGCTGGGCTTCGTTTATGTTCCCATTTATGCTCGTAATTGCCGGATGTCATACCATAAAAAAATTTCCTAAAAAAATCATATTGTTTTATCCTGCAGTGACAATAGCCCTTATCTGGATAATAGAGATAGCAAGAGCAGCCCTGTTTCCAAATGCATTCGGACAGCCCGGAGCAGCGGGAAGCTTTATAGCAGAGATTGTCACGTCAGCAGTAGGCCCGTTCGGAGCTGGAGGGCTGCTTCTGATAGCGGCCTCAGGATGCTTTCTCCTGTTCTCAGGAAAAACAGCCGGAGACGTAGCTTCCGGAGCATCTGAAAAGCTCAGGCAGGCAGTTGCAAAAACTGAAAGGACAAAGCCTGCAGGGGTTACCCGACCAATTCAGAAAAGGCCCATCATAAAGCCGGCAGCAATGCGAAACCGTCAATATCCGTTAAAATCCGGAATCAAGCCCGAAACAGATGAAGATCGTGGAGAGGATCTGAGAAGAAACAGATTTCTTTCTGACGAGCCTATCTCCATAGCGAAATCAAAGCCCGCAGCATCTGCGCATGCTTATGCAGATATAATTCCGGAACGCAAGCCCCTCAAAGCCGTACAAAAGGCAAATATACCGTCAATGACATACCTGCTTCAGCCGGAACAGGAAGAAGAGCCATCCATGCTCATAATCTCTGGAAACGGCAGCCAGCAGAACGGATATGAAGACCTTTCCGATCAGGGAAGCCTCGAAATCGAAAGCGGCTTCTCTCCTTCCGCAATTCGGAAGAATACGGAAACAGGCGAGCTTATGTTCATTTCTGAAGACATTCCGGCAGATGAAGAGGACGAACATCAGGACGATTATGAGGAATTTATTCAGTCGGAGCCCCTGACAGCCAGTCCTATAGGGAAAAGCGGAAAGCATCATTTTGATCCGCCGGCCATTCTGCCTCAAATATTCCGGAATGACTTTATTCCAAGAATACCAAGATATCCAAGGCCTTCAATATCGATACTGGCTGAAAAGGATCCATATAAGGCTCAGACCAAGCCGCCAAGAGATTATTCGGAAGCGCTCATCGAGAAGCTTGAGAGCTTCAATGTTGAAGCAAGCGTGACAGGAATAGTCCGAGGTCCCGCAATTACAAGGTACGAGCTGAAGCTTGGAGACAGGATAAAAGTCAGCAAGTTCACATCCCTGCATCAGGATCTTTCAGTGTTCTTTGCAAACAAGATAAGAATAGAGGCCCCTGTTCCGGGCAAATCCTGCGTTGGCATAGAGGTTCCTAACGAAAGCATTGAGCCTGTATATATCCGAGACGTTATAGGCTCTGAAGAATTCAAAAAGAAAAACAGAAAGATTCCGATTGCGCTTGGCAAGGACATAAACGGGAACACTGTCGTAGGAGATCTTGCAAAGATGCCGCATCTCCTCGTAGCGGGTTCCACCGGCTCCGGAAAATCAGTGTGCATGAACTGTATAATTGCAAGCATACTCTTTAAATTCTCGCCGGCAGAAGCTCAGCTTGTAATGATAGATCCCAAGCAGGTAGAGCTTTCAATGTATGAAGGAATACCTCATCTGATTGACATAAAGGCAACTCCGGACAGCAGAATAATAACAGATCCAAAGATAGCCTCGGCCGTACTGACCCAGATGACCGAAATTATGGATGCCAGATACAAAGAGCTAAAAAGGATGAAGACGAAAAATATTTTTGAGTACAATGAGAAAAGCGAAAATCCAATGCCATATCTCATTATACTTATAGATGAATTTTTCGATCTCATGATGGTTTCCGGAGGGGCTATAGAGGCGCCAATATGCAGGCTGACCCAGCTTGGAAGAGCTGCCGGAATCCATCTTGTCATTGCCACGCAGAGACCTACAGTAAACTGCATAACCGGAACAATCAAAGTAAACGTTCCGTCAAGAATCGCATTTGCCGTTACAAATGCAATAGATTCAAAGACAATCATAGACAAAGCAGGAGCCGAGAACCTCTTAGGCAAAGGAGACATGCTTTATCAGCCTGCTGATGCAGGAGAGCCGAGAAGAGTCCAAGGAGCATTTATGAGCACCGAGGAAACAGAAAAGCTCGTCAGCTTCTGGCAGGCCCAGCCTATCCCTGAAAACATGCTTGCAATAGAGGCAGTGTCTCAGGAAGAACGGGATGATGACTCAGATGAAGGCGATAACGAAAAAGACGAACTATATGACGAGGCAATAGAGTATATTCTATCATCGCCAAAGAACGCATCCGTATCAAGTCTTCAGCGAAAATTCAGGATAGGATATCCCAGAGCAGGCAAAATAATGGATCAGCTTGAAATGCACGGAGTAGTCGGACCTGCAGACGGAAGCAAGCCAAGAAAAATACTTATAGGGCATACCTCTGAATAGTCAAAAAAACAAGGAGCAACAATAATGCAGCAGTTCATAAGCTTTATAGGACTGGCGGCCATCATAGGGGCCACGTACCTTATGTCTTCGAACAGAAAAAAAATCAACTGGAAGATGGCAGGTATATGCATAGGCATTCAGCTTATGTTCGCCTGGCTCGTACTTGGAACAGAAATGGGGAAAACGGCATTTTTAGGCCTTAACAACCTCGTTGCCTCAATAATGGGATTCTCAACAGAAGGAGCAAAATTTCTGTTCGGCAATCTGGTAACGGACACAAAATCATTCGGATTCATATTCGCATTCCAGATTCTTCCGACCATAATATTCATATCGTCCCTGATGCAGATACTCTATTACTACGGCATAATGCAGAAGGTCATTGAAATTCTGGCTAAAGTAGTAATGAAAGTAATGGGAACCAGCGGAGCCGAGACCCTTTGCGCATGCGCAAATATATTCATGGGACATACGGAGTCTCCTCTTATGATCAAGCCCTATGTGCCCAACCTAACCCAGTCGGAGCTCTTTGCTGTTATGACAGGAGGTTTTGCAACTATTTCAGCAGGAAGCTTTGCCGCATATGCCGGCCTCCTAGGCCATGATTTTCCCTCAGCGGCAGGACATCTTCTGGCGGCATGTCTTATGTCAGCTCCAGCCTCCCTCATGATAGCAAAAATCATAATTCCTGAAACAGAAAAGCCCGAGACTTCGGGAGAATCAAAATTAGAGAGCGCAAAAACAGATGAGAACGCAATAGATGCCGCCGCAAACGGAGCCTCAACAGGACTGCAGCTCGCAATAAACTGCGGAGGCATGCTCATTGCCTTTGTTGCCCTTATAGCCCTGCTGAACGGAGTCCTTGGAGCGATAGGAAGCGGAATTAATGCGGCATTCGGATGCAGCATAGTATTAAATTTTGAGACAGTATTTGGAACGATATTCTGGCCTGTAAGCTGGCTTCTCGGAATACCGGCAGCAGAATGCACTGCAGCAGGAAACATACTTGCCCAGCAGATAGTAATAAATGAGTTTGTATCATATTCGACGCTCTCATCGCTGCTGCATACTCTGTCTCCAAGAACAGTCGTCATACTTATATATGCCGTTTCAGGGTTTGCAAATATATCATCAATAGCAATACAGATAGCCGGAATAGGCTCGATAGCGCCGGAAAGAAAGAAAGATATAGCAAGGCTCGGCATAAAGGCTGTAGCAGCAGGAGCCCTTACTAGTTATATGACGGCAGCCATAGCAGGAATAATAACAGCCCAGTAATGTTAAGAATAATCCTATACGCCTGCATTATTGGGGCTTTTCTAATATCCGGATGTATTCCAAATAAAAGCCCCATTAAAAAGCAGACTAATCTAAAGCTTACTCAACAGGATATAAAGACCTCGTCTCCGATATCACCATGCGAAATAAGCCAAGGAGACTTTTCACTGCCATTTTATCCGAATATCAGCAAAAAATCAGGATTCAAGTGTTCATCATGCCTTCCTGACGGCAGGACCGGCTTCATAAGCAGAGGGGAATTCACGTCTGCTGACGGCACAGACGATATTGCCGAGTGGTACAAGAGGCTTGGAATGCACATAAAATATATCGATATGCCGTCATGCAGAAAAATAATAATATCGGATAATGCGGGAATGACCGTTTATCCTGATAAGGACATGAAAACCGGATCGACGCTTGTAATAAGCAGAAATGAACAGAAAGCATGCTCAGAGCTTATATACACGGGATTCAGGCTGCCATCCGGCAAAGATCAAGAAGAAAAAGAAAGGCTCTGAGTAAAAATTGGAAAACAAAGACCAGAACAAGCTACCGGCAATCCCGCAATGGGTCTGCTGGGTATTTGCGGCACTCATAATATTGTTCGCAATAAAAGTGACAGAGGTTATGGTGCCGTTCATTATAAGCGCGGTATTAGCGTGCTTCCTTAATGTATTTGCGGAATTTTTCGAAAAAAAAGGCATGCGGAGAAGTCATGCAGTTACTTTATCCATTACAGCATGCTCTGTCCTCATAATAATGTCTTTCTTCTTTATCATTCCTCCCCTGATCGGTCAGGCATATCAGCTTCATAAGACGGCCTCATATGCAATAACAGAAATACATAAGGCAGGAATAAAGAAGCAGCAGACAAAAATAGGTGCATTGGAAAAACAGGCTGGAGATATAAAGGATACAATATCCGCATATATAGCCGGATTATATGAAACATATCCGGAAGTAAAATCGATAATAGGCGAAGAGCTTGAGATAAGAGAGCTTTTAAAGACAAAGCAGCAGGAAATAGCAAACTCAATCTTCTCCTTCATAAATGAAACAATAAACAATGCCGCAGGCTTTTTCTCACATGTCCTGTATATAGTCCTAATGCCCATATTCACCTGCTATTTTCTCATTATAATACCAGACTTGAGAAAAAGATTCGAATATGTAATGAGCAAAAACATGTACGGTGCTCAAATAAAGGATATAATATCAAGAATAATAGACATGATAAACCATTACATAAGAGGCATGTCGATCGTAATGGTAATGTACGGAACTGCAGTAGGAGTATCATGTTGGGTCATGTCACTATTCAGCGGAGCTAAATATTCCCTAATTATAGGATTTGCATCGGGAATATTGTGCGTAATACCTTATGTCGGACAGGCTGCAATATATATAATGGCAGCATCAATAATATACTGCACATCCGGAAGCGTCATGGCATCTGCAATATCCGTCCCCGTAATATTTGCAGTAAATTTTATTTCAGACAACTATGTATCGCCAAAAATCGTAGGGAACCAGACAGGGCTTCATCCGCTTATCGCCATGTTTGCAATGCTCTCAGCAGGAAAAGTCTTTGGTTTCTGGGGAATGGTCCTCGGAGTTCCAATGGCAGGAGCCGTAAAAATAATCATGATGCAGCTTTATCCTGTACTCTTTGAAAATATGGATCCTAAAGAAAAGAAACAGAATGATGAGCGTATTGCGCGCGCGAAAATCAAAGCTCCGACGCGCGGCTTTGAAAATCCTAAAGAAAAGAAACAGAATGATGGCAAACAGGAAAAAAGCAGTCAGGCAGAAACAATCAACAAGAAAAAGAAAAAATTCAGGGATCCGGAAGAGGACAGAGAGCCGTCATCAATAAGAATACCCGCAGGAGATGACTCCGAATCCCCTTTTACCTTGAGAGAGACAAGAAGCGAAAAACGCGGACCGGAAATAATGAAGCTCAAAACCTTTAAGGCAATAACCAAATCGCTTCTTCCGCCAAAGCACAAAGAGGATAAGAAACAAGATAACAAAATATCGGCAGGCTGGTCTGAAGCACAGACGGAAAACAGAGCTCCTGAGGAACATTCAAAAACTCTGGCCTCAAGAGCGGAAAAGACAAATATCCGCGAAGAGCAGCAAGACACTAATATTAACCTCTCATTAGCCGGTCCTCAGAAAAAGAAAAAATCCAAGAATAAGACAGCTAATGGCGACAGGCATAAAAACAAACCGGAGACTGCTGCCGAAGCAAAAAATGATATCACGGAATCCGAAGACAACGGCAGGAAAGCAAAAAACAAAAACAGACCGGAGACTGCTGCCGAAGCAAAAAATGATATCACGGAATCCGAAGACAACGGCAGGAAAGCAAAAAACAAAAACAGACCGGAGACCGCTGCCGAAGCAAAAAATAATATCACGGAATCCGAAGATAACGGCAGGAAAGCAAAAAACAAAAACAGACCGGAGATCGCTGCTGAAGCAAAAAATGATATCACGGAATCCGAAGATAACGGCAATGGCGATGGAAATAAAAAGCAAAAGGAAACGGATAAAGTAAAAGACCTGATTAAAAGCGATAAGCAAATCGGACAGGACATACTTCAGGAAACACAAAATTCTGCAAACAATCGCAAGAAAAAAAGACACCGCAGGAAAAGCGGCAAGGCCAGCATGAAGGGATCCACCTCAAAAGAGCCGGAAACTGTAATTCAAGAAACTGAGCCAGACTCCTCAAAACAGAATCCAGCACCTCAAAAAGCAGAAAATAAAGCTGTAAAAAAGAGACGCAATTCCAAGAGGAAACATGTTCAAATCAGACCTGAAGAGGCAAAAACGAATAAAACCGAGCCTTCAGCATAAAAAACTTTAATATAAAAGGCAGGGCTTGACGAAAAAATAATAAAAAGGTCTTGCCTTTTTTGTAATTTTGTTGTAATATAAACCGAGTGTATTATTTCAGATTTTCAAATGTAATGTTTACATAGAGTTTGAACAGGAGGATACAATGAGAAAGAACCCCAAGAAAGTCATAACCAGCTGCCAGTTTAAAGTGGTCAGATCAGAGTGCCCCGCAATTAAGAACGTCAGAAGCGTCAGAAACAGGCTTAACAAGCTTGTCCTCGAGCAGGCTGATCCCGAACTTATCGAGAAGATGAGAACCGCTCTTAAGAACGCAAAAACCGGCGAAGCCAAGAAGAACCAGTGCGCTCACTGCCACCATGCAGAAAAAGCAAACGCATAAGCATCTAAAGAAAACAGCTATAAAAACAGGCTGCTGCAACTAATGCATGCAGCCTGTTTTTATTTCAGGAGAACAAATGCAGGAAAACAATTATCTTATAGCAGGTCTCGGAAACCCAGGCATGGAATACGAGCAGACCAGGCATAACGCCGGATTCATGGCAGCAGATCTTATCATGAGAAAGACCGGATGCGGAAGCCCCAAAAAAAAATTTGAAGGGCTCATCGCTCAAGCGGAAATCTCCGGCTCACGAGCCTACATCCTTAAGCCCCAAACATACATGAACCTTTCGGGCAAAAGCATAAACTCAGCGTCTTCATTTTATAAAATCCCAGCAGAAAAAATCATAGTAATATATGACGACTTTGCCCTTCCGGTAGGCACTATAAGAATAAGAAAAGGCGGCTCAGACGGAGGTCATAACGGAATAACAAGCGCAGCGCTTGAAATAGGCAGCAAGAACTTCATAAGGGTAAGAATCGGTGCAGGACCTCTTCCGGAAGGAGCGTCCTCCATAAGCTTTGTTCTTTCAAGATTTTCAAAAGACGATATGGAAATTCTGGAAAAAACAGTATTGCCTAAAGCGGCTGAAGCAGTTGAAGCAATAATAAAGAGCGGGCTTGACAGAGCCATGAACCTTTACAATAAAAATTTCATCGCTCCGCCAAAGGAAAAGAAAAAAGAGCAGGAAAATAAAGAAAAAACGACAGTTAATCAGGAAGGACAAAATCTTTGAAATACTTTACTCCCAAAGAGATAGCATTTTTAGGGATGATGGCAGCAGCAAATTCCGTAGTGGAAATATCACTGGGCTCTCTTATGCATTCTCTGCATATTCCAGGAAAAAGCATAATACTTGTCACTATAAACATGATTATTTATTTTGCCGCATTAAAAGCCACAGGCAAAAAAGGCTCAATAATAATAACCGGATTTATAACAGCATTCATAAAGCTTATCTACGGATGGGAATTTTCAAAATTAGGGCCCGCATTTGCAATATTCTCCGAAGCCGCGATAATGGAGCTGTGTGTTATGCTGATGCCTTTAAAGAGCTGGAGCTCCATTATTACAGGAGGAATAGTAAAGGCATACACAATGTATTTTCCTCTTGTAAGCTATCTTATATTTGGTGGGGGCAAAGGAGCAAAGGTCCTGAAAAAACTCATAACAGATATAGAAAAAATATTCCCTGCCATGTCATTTGAATTAATGGTGGCAGCAGCGACAGTATGGAATATTATAATAGGGGCCGCATTAGGCTATATAGCCTATAAGACAGCTGAAAAAGCCGTCGAAATATATAAATTAAGATCCAAAACAGCGTGAATTAAAAAGAAGCAAGGCGGAAACACAAATGTCTTCAATATGCAATAAAGCAAATCAGGCATCAGAATCGGAACATTACTGTCTTAAGAACGGTCTTGAGGTATACCTTCTTCAGGATATGACTGATTCTGCAGTTTCAGTATACATAGGATACAAAGTCGGCTCAAGAAATGAGCATATAGGGAAAACTGGCATGTCACATCTTCTGGAGCACCTTCTTTTCAGGGGGACAAAAAAATATCCGGAGGAAAAACTCAACAATATACTATACAGAAGCGGAGCCGATTACAACGCTTTTACATCGTATGATCTGACCGTTTACTATGAAACCCTGCCTCCAAAATATCTTGAAATGGCGCTTGAGATAGAAGCAGACAGGATGACAAACAGCGAGCTTTCCGAAGAAGCAGTGGAAAAGGAAAAGCAGATTGTAATATCAGAGCTTGAAGGAGGCAGAAACAACCCTTCTTCAATTCTTGATGAAGAGCTGATGAATATGCATTTCAGAAGCCATTCCTACAGATGGCCTGTCATAGGCTTCAAAAGCGACATATTATCCATAACACGGGAAGAAATCCATTCCTACTACAAGACCCAATATGTGCCAGACAACGCAATCCTCTGTATAGGCGGCAACTTTAACTCCGGCGAGGCAAAAAAGCTGATTGAAAAGCATTTTGGAACGAAACAGCCGGGAG
>JAKSUM010000150.1 GCA_024409025.1 bacterium
CGTTGCAAGAGGGGTAAAAGGCTTCGGTGTAACCTGTGATACGGACATTGAAATCCTCACGCCCTGAGAATTCCTCATGCCTCTTATCTTTTTCAGAAGCCCTCCTATTGCAGCCGCATCCTCTACGCTCTCTCCAGGCAGGCCGGTCATAAAGTAGAGCTTCAGATTCTCTATTCCAGCAACAAATGCCATTTCAACAGCCTCAAGAAAAGCCTCATCCGTAATCCTTTTACCAAGAGAGAATCTTATTTTTTCATTGGCCGTCTCAGGAGCAAGGGTTATCGTTTTGGCTCCCTCATGCATTATAAAGTCCAGAGTCTCCGGAGTAAGTCGGTCCGCCCTTAAGGACGAGAAACCGACCTTCATGTTTTTTCTTCTGAGATACGAGAGAATCTCTCCGAATTCAGGATGGGCATTAATGCTTCCTCCGATAAGCCCTGCTTTGCCTATTTCCGGAGGACATCCCTCTATAATCCTTATTATCTCGTCTGCAGGCCTGAACATGCATTTTCCAAAGCAGTTTGAAACCGTGCAGAACCTGCATCCGAACGGGCATCCCCTCATAATCTCTATAAGAACAGTAGAGGCGAACTCGGTCTCTTTTGTTACAATTGACGAAGAAAAAAATTTCCTTGATTCTCCGGATATCCTCTTTATTGCAGAAGCCTTCATAAGTGAAGGCACATAGACTCCGTCAGGCCCTGCAAGCCTCTCAAGGACAGCCTGCCTTCCACCGCCTGCCTTTATCGCCTCTGCGGCGGCAGGCCAGACCTCCTCAGCCCTGCCCGTTACGGCAGCGTCAATGAAGTCTGCAACCGGTTCCATATTGAGATAGGATGCCGCCCCTCCCATTATAACAAGGGGATCGGACTCCCTTCTGTCACGGGAAAACAGCGGGACTGCCGTCATGGACAGCATATCGGCAATCATAGGATAGTTCATCTCAAAAGAGACGGAAAAGCATATCATATCAAACTCATGCAATGGCTTCTGAGTCTCAAGAGATCTTAAATTTCTGTCCTTTCTGAAAAAATCGACATATTTCCTGTCAGGAAGAAAAGCCCTCTCGCAGCTTATTCCAAGCTCTTTTGAAAAAAAAGACCATACTGACTGAAAGCCGAGATTTGACATCCCTGTAAAATATGTCTCAGGGTACGCCAGTACGGCGGAAAGCACGCCTCCGTTTGAAGGCTTTTCAAGGTATGTTTCGCCTTCAAGCCTTTTTTTTGTTTCAAGAATCCAGTTCCACTTCATATTCAAATACCTTTAAAAACAGCGCAAACGGCTGAAATGACGGCAATTCCCTCTTCCCTGCCTATAAATCCCATCTTTTCATTAGTCTTTGCCTTTATTGATATTCTGCCTGCGGGGACTCCGCAAACAGCAGATATATTTTTTACGATTTCATCCCTGTAGATCCCCATCTTAGGCCTCTCAGCAATTACGGTGATATCGATATTGGATATATGGCAGCCCTTTGAAACGGCGATATCCATAATCCTTTTAAGCAGAATAGAGCTGTCTATATCCTTATACCGCTGATCCGTATCAGGAAAATGCGTTCCGATATCGCCTATCGCGCAGGCCCCGCATATTGCGTCCGTAAGAGAATGGAAGAGCACATCGCCGTCAGAATGGCTTGCAAAGCCCTTATCAAAAGGAATCCTCACGCCTCCGAGAATTATGCCTTTTTTAGAAGAATCAAACCTGTGGCTGTCATATCCGCTTCCGACCGCAATGCCTCCAAACAGGGTATTTTCAATCATTTCAAGCCTTTTTTCAATATCTACCATATATAAATTCCTTTAGGAAGCTGTTAAATAATCGCTGATTCCAAACAAGCATAACACAATATCAGGCTAAAGTCCATATTCCCAAGCCGCAAGGCAAAACATGCATCCATAATTTAGGGCGAAACGGACAACTAAAAAATTAAGTTTGCAAGGGAAAATTATATTGCATATAGAATTTTAAATGAAAGAACATAGGTGTCTTCGGGCATCAGCAACAAATAAAACAATCGGAGGAACTTTATGAAGGTTTTAAGGTTCTTAGCCATATTCCTGTCGGCCGTTTTTGTTCTTGCTGCGGCGGCAGACGCGGCGACAATCAGAATCACCCAGCCGAAGCTTAAATCCCTCGGCATAACGATCAGCAAGTTCGGAATCGTAAACATTTCGAAAGACGGAAAAATCGTTACCGGATATGAAAAAGTAATCGACACAAAGCTCAAACAGAAAGGCACTGTCTATAAACTCTGGGTATTCGATTTTTCAGGAAAGACTCGCGAGAGCGTCAAGACCAGCGAGATCCTTCTCCCCTGCACCGCCATACAGAATGCGGCTCTCTCCCATGACGGAAAGACCTGCATAGTAACTGCAGAGCGCGGCTCAAAGTTCATAAAAGTAGACATCCCCGCAAAGAAAGCCACAGTCCTTTTCGAGCATAAGAAAGGCACTCCCGGATTCAGATGCGACAGCGGCGTAATACAGACATTCCCCAGCGGAAAGATTGCCGCAAGCGGATACTTCTATGACAAGCTCGATCAGATCAAGGCAAAATACATAGCCTACATCGATTACACAAAAACAGGCGCTGACATTTTCAAGCCCGCATTCGACACCACAAGATTCGAATTCGCAATCGGCGACGTGGCTGACTATGTTGAATGGGTAGATGCCGGAAAGTGCTTCTGGATCGGCAAGATGAAAAAGACCGGAAAGCCGGAGCTCGACAACTGCTTCGATGAGAACAACAAGGTTCTCTGCTATTGGGACAAGGGAAAAGCGACCATAATCGATCACGCTCCCTACTTCATCCATGAATCAGCAGGAAGAGACCACATCATCTATACAAAGGCTCAGACGCTTCTTCCCAGAAAAGAAGGCGAGCTCAACAAGTATGAAGGCACCGAGACTTACGTAAGCGACATCAACAAGAAGAAATTCAAAGTAAACCCCAACGAGAGAATGTACCAGTATCTCACAATGTCCAAGGACGGAACGACAGCAATTATGTCCGACTCCAACCTTGAAGCAGCTACAGTATCATACTTCTACGGAAGAAATGTTACCAGCTACAAGATGAGACCCATCAAGGAACAGACAAGAGTACAGCTCAACCAGCTCAGACTTGCCGAATCAGGCTGCGCCTATGTGACATGGGACGGATTCCAGATCACTTGGGGAGACCTTCCGTAAGCATTACAAAAAACGAGAGGCTGATTTACAGCCCCTCGTTTTTTTTATTTAATTTAAGCCAGTAAAAAAAGCTTCGGATGGAAATTCCGAAGCTTTTTCTGTTTACCAGTGCTATTTTACTGATTCAGCCTGCATCTTCTCGCCGCAGCATACCAAATCACAGGGATGGCCGCCTTCTTTGCAGAGGCAGTCGTTCTCTATTATAAGCTTGAGACCGCATTTGGAGCAGGTATAAAGCTCGCCGTCATGCTTTTCAGGATCAGTTACGTCAATCATCTTTCTGCCGCAGCATTCAAGAGAATCCGTCTTTCCTTCGGAAACGAAGACAAGCCTTTCACACTCAGTGCAGAAATATGCAGGAGCGTCCTCCATAAACTCTCCGGGATCCTTATCGTCTTCCGTAAGCTCGGTTATTTCGGCAATGGCTCCGCAGCACTTTACAGGCTCATACTTGGAAGCGTCCGCTATATCGGAATCGCAGTCCATGAATATTTCAGAGCCGCATTTAGCGCATTTGAAATATTTTCCGGAATTGTCCGGAATCATAGCCGTATCTTCCATCTTGACTCCGCAGCATTTGATGCCGCAGCCGGATTCGCACTCGCATGGGGTTATTACGGAAACGATTCCCCTGCACTTAGGACATACGAGATAAAGGCCGTCATCACAGCAGCCGCATTCATCGTCAAATTCCTCGTCATCATCACAGCAGCCACAATTGCACTCATGCTCATGGGCGTCATGTATTCTGCCGTTTTCGCCGACTATAACCTCAGCCTCTTCAGAAGAACAGCAGTCGTCACTGCAGCCGTCGCCACAGCAGCCATCATTGTCATATACGCTTCCTACGGCTTCCATCTTCTCACCGCAGCATTCGAAAGAGCATTCCCTGCCTTCCATTACGCACTCGCAATCCTCTTCAACGCAGATCTGGGCTCCACACTTCCTGCATTCGAAGATAGTCCCTGCCATAGAGGGAATCTCATTGAGGTTGATCATCTTCTTGCCGCAGCACTCGGGCTCCGCTTTTCCAGTTTTGGATTCCTCAGCAACCGTAAGCCTTCTGTGGCACTTTGAGCAGTAAAAGAATACGAGCTCGTCCTCTTCTTCGCATCCGCATCCGCATCCACAGCCGCAGCCGCATTTGTCTTTACTCATCTTATAGTCTGCTACTCAAAATATGTTCAAATATACTCAAACACATCGAGATATTGTAAGTT
>JAKSUM010000151.1 GCA_024409025.1 bacterium
TTGATTCACAAGGCTATCATGGCTACTGGCCGATCGACTTCTTCCAGACTGACGAGCATGTCGGTTCTATGGAAAAGTTCACCGAGCTTATTGACAAGGCCCATGAAAAAGGAATGAAGATCGTTCTTGATATCCCGCTCAACCATACGGCTTGGGAACATCCTTTCTACAAGGATCCTGAAAAGAAGGAATCCTGGTATCACAATATTGGCGATATCCAGAACTTCGATGATCCTTATCAGGCAGAGAACGGCTCAATGTTCGGTCTTCCGGACCTTGCTCAGGAAAATCCTGAGGTTTACAGCTATCTTACTGATGTTGCAAAATTCTGGGTTGACAAGGGTATTGACGGCTTCAGACTTGATGCAGTTAAGAACGTTCCCGTATCTTTCTGGGATAAGTTCACTAAGGAAATGCATTCATATGCAGGCGACGATTTCTTCATGGTCGGCGAATGCTTCGACGGCAACCCTGCAAAGCTCAACAACTATCAGGCTGCTTCCATGGATTCTCTCTTTGACTATCCTCTCCACTTCACGATGGTCGAGACCTTCGCAAAAGACGGCAGCATGAGAGAGCTTGCAAACAAGCTTACCGAATGCGCAAACAAGTACGAGCATCCTGAGATGATGTCAGTATTCCTTGACAACCATGATACCAACAGATTCCTCAGCGTTGCCGGCGGCGACAAGGATCCCGAGATGCTTGATTTCTTCAAGAAGCTCACCTCCATACGTCAGGAAAACCCCGCTCTCAGACAGGGCGACATGAATGAGATGTGGCAGGATGACAAGGTATTCGCATTCAGCAGAAAATGCGATGAGCAGGAAGCAATCGTAGTCCTTAATAATGCCGGAAACAACGAGTACAGGGAGATTCCGATCAGGCCTGAAAGCGGAATAAAGGACGGCACGGTAATGAAAGACCTTATGACCGGTCAGACGGTTACTGTAAAGGGCGGCAAGATTTGCGCCAACATCGCTGGAAAGAACGCCGGAATCTTCGTTCCCCAGAACTAATTTTTCAATTTAATATAAAGGAAGCCGCAATTTGTGGCTTCCTTTTTTCTTTTTCTGTGTTTTTATTAAAAACGGCATGGAAAATTTTAGGCTTTTTGTTTGATGAAATATTTATGAAAAATTTTTATATATTAGTTATTATTGTTACAGCCATGCTGCCTTCGCTTGCTTTCGCCTTTGACATGCCTGCGGGCTTGGACAGCGCGGTAAGAGCGGCATGGAAGAATAATCCTGAGATTAAAGCGTCTGCTCTTAAATATAGGGCGTTATTGTATGATGCCGATTCTGAAGGTTCGCTTTCGGCTGGCGAGCTGTCTGTCGGGGATACTTTGATTGGTGAGGGCGCCACTGACTCGGTAATGGAATTTTCCCAGCCTTTGGAGATAAACGGTTCAAGGGGCGCCAGAAGAAGGGCGGCTCTTTCAAGGGCAGAGGAGGAGAGGGCTTCGCTTCTTCTTACTGTTGAGGACGTGTCCCTTTCCGTAACGGAGGCTTATTGGGAGCTTGCAAAGCTTGATGCCGAAAGGGAGCTGAAAAAGGCAAATGTAAGGTATTTCAGCGATTTGAAGAAGATGATTGAGAGGCAGATTGAGGCAGGGACCCTCCCAGGCTTTCATTCTCTTAGGGCTGACGCCGCTCTCAGTTCGGCAAAGCAGGAGCTTCAGTCCGCAGAGCTTGAGTATTCTTCCAAAAAAAATGAGTTTTTTACGATTTCGGGCATGGCTTTTGAGCTTCCGAATGATTTTTCCATATATGATTTTAAACCCGAAACGCTTGCGTCCTTGGCTCCTGATATGATGCTTGTAAAAAATACGCATCCTATGCTTATGGCGCCTAAATTCAGGGCAGAGACTGCCGAGAAGGAAATAAAGGCGGAGAAGGCTTCCATGTATCCTGATGTCGAGCTTATCATGAGGAAGGAGACCTTTGATGATAAGGGAGGGGCAGGACTTAGGGCAAGGCTTCCTCTTTTTGGCTGGGGAAAGACCTCCAAGAAGATTAAAAGCCTGCAGAAGATTGCCGAAAGTGAAAGGGAAATGGAAAGGAAGGCATATATGGAGCTTGAATGCGAGCTGCAGAATGCCGTTTCTGCCGTACTGACTTATGAATCAATTATTAATGAATATGACTCAAAGATTATAAAAAATGCCGATGAGCTTGTAAGAATTGTCGAAAAGGCATATTCTAAAGGCGCTTCAGGCTTCCTTGATCTTATTGACGCTAAAAAGAGCCAGACTGATGCCCATCTTCAGAGAGCTTCAATAGCATCCGAATATCTTAAGGCATTTGCAAGGCTGGAAAAAACATATGGAATTGTTTCTGAGGAATACTCATCTTATTGCGCCGGAGGGAAAAATGAATAAAATTTGTATGACAGCGTTTTTGGCTTTGTCTCTTTCTTTATGGGGATGCTCTTCCGGAAATATGAATGCTCCGTCATCTGTTTCTGCAGGGAAAGAGGCTTCAGGCAGTGGGCATAATCATGAACACGAACATGAACATGAGCATGGGCATGAACACGAACATGAACACGGGCATGAACATGAGCATGATCACGGGCATGAACATGAGCATGAACATGAGCATGAACACGGGCATGAATATGTGTATGTGCATGGGCATGAACACGAACATGAACACGGGCATGAACACGGGCATGAACATGAGCATGAACACGAGCATGAACACGCTCATAAGGGCGCCCATATGCACGATTTGGGAAATGGAATTGTTTCATCATCCGTGACTGTGGGAGATGCCTATGATCTTGCTGAATTTCAGGGCAGGGCATGCTCTCCTGTTTCATCCGGCGCAAAGGTTTCCGCTGTTTCCGGCGGCAAGATTTTGAAGATTCTTGCCGATGTGGGTAGTGAGGTAAAAAAGGGAGACATAATCTGCGAGATATTCGGCCCTGAGCTTGCAAGGCGTCAGAGCGATTATATAAAAGCCGGAGCCGTGGCTAAGGCGGCCGGAGAAAAAGCGGCATTAAGCTCTCATAAGGTAAAATCCGGAGCTTCAGGCAAAGCTCTTCTTGATGAGGCGGAGGCTTCGCTTCTGAGTGCTAAGAGTGCAAAGGCTCAGGCTGTGTCCGAGTATGAGAAAGCAAAAAGCGAGCTTGTCCAGTGCAGGGCAAGATATGAGAGGGCTTTGGAGCTTTACGGGGACAAGATTATATCGGCTCAGGACTTTGACACTGCAAAAACGGAATATGAGAGGGATCAGGCTGCACTCGCAAATGCGGAGATTCAGAAGTCAAATGCCGAGAGGCAGGAAAAGCTTGCCAATGCGGCATTTGAAAGAACATCCTCCATATATAGGAAAGGTCTTTTGGACTCTTCTGAGATTGCCGGAGCTGAGTCGGAAGCAAAAAGCGCGGCTGGAGACAGGGATTATGCGGCAAGAATGATCGTAATGAGTGGGGGAAGGCTTGGTGCGTCTGACGGAATTGCCTTTATTGATGCTCCTGTTTCAGGCATAATTTCTGACAGGAAATTTTCGCTTGGACAGAATGTGCCTTCGGGCGAAACAGTCTTTTCCATTGCGCCCTCATCCATAGAATATACTGGCAATGCATATGAAAAGGCAGCCTTGTCTGTCAGAAAGGGACAGAAAGCGGAGATCAGGGCAAAGAGTCTTCCGGACAGGTTTTTTAATGCGTCTGTTTTAGGAGTCTCATCCGAGATGGATCCTGAAACGGGAACTTTTGCTGTCAGGCTCTCCTCTTCAGACGGCTCCGGAATAATAAAGTCAGGAACTCCTGTAAGGATATCTGTGATAACCGGCGTAAGAAAGAACGCAGTGCTTGTCCCTAAAGAGTGCGTGCTTGATGAATCAGGCAGAAAAATAGTCTTCGGAAGACATAAGCATGGTGCTGAGTGTGAGAAAATAACGGTAGAGACGGGCTCTCTGTGCGGCAATAATATAGAGATTAAAAGCGGACTCACTCCTAAGAGCGAGGTCATAATAAAAGGACAGAGCCAGCTTAAGACCTCTTTCGGCTCTGTCGAGCTGAAGGCCGGATGCGCTGACGGGTGCGGAGGGGAATGATCTTGGAAAAGAAACAGTCTTTTGCCGAAAAGCTCGTATCATGCGCCTTTTCAAATTATGTGATATTTTTCCTCGTCATACTGATAACCTCCGTAATGGGGACCATGTCCTTTTTCAGCATGTCTCGCAACGTGTATCCGGATATGACGATACCTATTTTTACTATTGTCACGGAAAATGAGGTAATGGCTCCGGAGGAGATAGAGACGTCCGTGACAATACCGATTGAATCCGCAATGAACGGTCTTCCCGGTGTCCGTAGGGTACGCTCTCAGACTTCTCAGGGACTCTCATCTGTCGTCGTTGAGTTTGACATATCATGCGATTTCTGGAGATCCAGACAGTTCG
>JAKSUM010000152.1 GCA_024409025.1 bacterium
TCCAGATATTTTGCCATATTAAGGTTGGTGAAGTTTTTAAGAAAAACGAAAGGCTTTTTCAGCTGTGGGGCTGATGTCATCATTGCAAGGTTACATACCGTCATGTATTCTGCAGGAGAATGGTGATAGCGGCTGCGCCGTTCTTCCTTTATTACTATCTGGTCATGCTTGCAGTAGAACTGGATTATGTCGGAACGCTTTATGAACATTTCATGCTGCCATAGACCGAGGAGGCTTCTTTCTATCTTCATGCCTTCCCTTGTGACAGTCGTCCTCATAATCCTGCTGTTATAATATATGAGATCTATTATAAAATGCGACAGCCATATTCCCCCTCCTATCATAAGTGCGGGAAACAGCAGGTCTCCGTTCTCATATGAATTGCCGAATATGGCGAAAAGACAGCATATCGCAGGACCAAGCACCATTAATATGTTTGAAAACATCACATAGTTGTTATCGAGGTCCGACAATATCCTGTTGCTGTGCCTGCACCCTACAGCTTGGGTATTGGAAAGCTCGATCACAAGCTCCATAAACTTTCTTTCATCAGGATCATATTCCCCGCTTATACGGATTCCCTTCGGAATCATTCCGGGGTGGATATCTATATCCGGAAGCAGTCTTTTGCCTGTTTCGCCGTTTTCATTTCCGTCTTCGTATCCGTATTGTCCGGAATACCCTGCGGAAGAGCAGTTGCCGGTATCAAAAAACATTGACATAGATTATTTTACTCCTATTAAGCTTCTGTCGATTTCTGGCGTGCAATTTCCGCATTGATTTCATCAGCTATAAATTCGGCGGACTCGCAGGTAAGAAATCTGATTAGATCTATTTTTTCCCCATTTTCAAGCGCTATTATTATTTTAAAGGTCTTTTTCATCTCATCCTCACTTGTAAAGGAAGATACTGACTCTGCCTGTGATTTTGTGACGTCAAAGGCAATTGCCTCTTTTAATAATGACACGCTTCCTGAATAGATATTTTTCACATGACCGAATCTGTTTCTGACATCAACAGTAACTTTGCCGTCTTTCAGAATCATGCTGCGCTTGTTGAACCTAGTCTGAAAATATATCATTATGGCGACAAATAGACCTGAGGTTATTCCGAATGCCGTCGACCCTGATATAGGATCATATATTCCGTTTGTATGGTCGAATCCGAAAAGGGGGCTGAGAAGGATAGCGACTATTCCTGCAGTTATCCAGCTGGTATGCATGGGCATTTTTATTCTCGCAACATTAATGCCACCTTCAATTTTCTCGCATTTTATTGAAGCGGGAAGATTTGCCTTCTGCCTGCCCTTCTTTTTGTCATAATCGGCCTCTCCCTCGATTGCGAAATCATCGATTCCGAGGATTTTTTCAGCCTCCTGTTCTATGTATCTCGCAAAATACCCAGAGATTATCCCCTCAAAAAGCGATATTTTCGCTTCGGAGCCCCCGTCGCTCCTGTAGAGCATTATTATATTAAACGTTCTTTCTTCCCTTGTGGACTTTCCTGCACCTGATTCGGAAACCTTTTCCTCATAGAAGCATTGAATGATATCTCCAGCCTTATGGAAGGACTCTTCCTTTCCCTCCAGAATCCTGATGCCCTCAGGAGTAACCGTTATTTTTCTTGACGCTGTGAGAAGATCGCCTTTTTTCTCTATGACAAGGCTCTTGTTGGCACCATAATCTGTCTTGACGTCAAAACCGTCGGGAATTTCAAAATTTTTAGATGATATGTCCTTTATGATACGAGTCATACTGAATCGCCCTTTGGCTATTTTCTGCCTATTGTGCTTATTACGAAAGCGAAGAGCTGAGCCTTCTCCATAATGCCGTCATAGCGCCCTGACGCTCCGAAATGACCGCATGTCTTTGCGAGCGAAAGAATGGAGACATTGGAGTCAGTCCTTGTCTTTCTCAGCTTTGCCATGAATTTGAGAGGCTCCCAATACATAACCCTTGTATCATTAAGCGCCGAATACATATAGAGCGGAGGATACTCTGTAGCCTTTATATTGTCATAAGGCGAATACGATCTGATATATTCGAAATATTTGGGGTCTCTCGGATTTCCCCATTCATTAAATTCACCTACTGTAAGAGGCAGGGACTCGTCGAGCATCGTATTAAGCGCGTCAACGAACGGAACTTCGGCTGCCGCCATATCAAACGCGTCAGGACGCATGGTGTATACAGCGCCTATAAGAAGCCCTCCGGCACTTCTTCCATATACGGCAGTCTTTCCTGCAAGGCCGGATTTCTTGACGTATTCCGCACATGATATGAAATCAAGGAAAGTATTCTTCTTATTCAGAAGCTTGCCGTCGAGATACCATTTTCTTCCCATCTCTTCGCCGCCCCTTATATGGGCTGTTGCGCATAGGAAGCCTCTGTCCAGCATGGATATCCATGCGCTTGAGAATGACGGGTCATACGAATATCCGTATGCTCCGTATCCCATAAGGAAGCAGGGTGATTCGCCTTTCTTAAAGGCATCTTTTCTGTATACGATGGTCATCGGAATCTGTTTTCCGTCATGTGACGGGGCAAATATCCTTTCACATGAGTAGAGCGACGGATCATAACCGTTAACCTTCTTTTCCCATGTCTTGGAAAGGGATTTTGTCCCGAAATCCCATTCATATACTGCCGGAGGATTTATGTTCGACTGGCAGGAAAATCTGAGAAAACCGGCATCCGAAGACTTGTTCCCCGTAAAATCAAGAGATCCGTATTTAGCAGGTATGTCAATAACGGAATCAAATTCAAAATCATATGTGAATACCCTTGCCTTCAACTCTCCGTTTTCCCTGATTTTTAATGCGGCAAAGCTGTCGAATGGCTCAAAGTCATCTATAAGTATATTTTCGTTATGAGCTATAAGCTCTTTCCATTCGATTGCTTCATTATCCTCGGCATACATGATTTTGAAATTTTCGGCGTCCTCATTAGTCCTCATAAAGAATCTGCCGCATGCATGATAGACGGTGGTGTCAATTCCTTTCCTTTTATATGAAAGAAATCTTATGTCGGCTTCCGGATCTCCAAGAGGGATTATGCCTGAATGCGATGAGTCGTTTGCTCCGAGAATAACAAACAGATATTTGCCGCTTTTAGCTCTTGCTATATAGAGGCCGTATTCGCAATCCTCTTCGGAATAAAGCCTGACATCCCTTTCGGGGTCGGTGCCCTCCCTGTGATAAAATAGTGAGTACGGTCTGCGCGTATCATCGGGAACAGTATAGAAAAATCCCTTACCGTCAGCATCCCATTCAAAATCTCCGGTGGTCTTCCCTATTATTTCGCCGTATTCCTCACCTGTATTTAAATCGACAGATATAATCTCAAAATACTCGTCTCCTGCAAAATCGGCTCCGTACAGCATTTTACTGCCGTCAGGAGATATTCTCATCTGACTTATTGAACAGAAATCCTCGCCTTCGGCAAGCTCGTTCTGGTCAAGAATTACTTCTTCCTCAGCATCTGCGGATTTCTTTCTGCAGTATATGGGATATGACTTGCCTTCCTCATATCTGTGATAATACAGCCAGCCTCTGTCCTTGACGGGGGCACTCGTCTCGTTTTCGTCAAGCCTTGCCTTTATCTCCTCAAAAATGTCCTGTCTCAGTGATCCGGTCTCTGACATCACCGCTTCGGCATATGCGTTTTCCTCGTCTATATAGCTCCTGACGGCAGGTGATTCCTTGTCCTGCAGCCATCTGTATGGATCTGACAGTATAACCCCGTTTACTTCTTCCGTATATTCCTTGGTTTTTGCAACTGGAACTGATATTTTTTGGTCGTTCATGTCGGTATTCTCTTCTTTTATGTAGTTTTTATGTTAATCATAATTCCAGACAGATTTTATCTGCCCTTTATAATATAATATGCCTTTTTCAGCCTCTCAAGCCCTTCCCTTACTGTAGACATCGGGCATCCCAGATTTATTCTGACAAAATTTCCGCCTCCTGTGCCGTATGAGGTTCCTGCATTAAGTATCAGTCCGGTATTGGCACGTATAAATTGTGCAGCCTCATCGCTTTTCATTCGGAATGCGTTTTCTATGTATATCCATAAAAGATATGTCGCCTCGCCCTTCATGACCTTCAAATCGGGCATTTCACTGTCAATAAAGCTGCAGGCATAATCCTTATTTTTCCATATATAGGCATTAAGCTCATTCAGCCATCTTTCTCCATGATTGAATGCTGCAATGGCTGCCGAATAGGAAAATGTATTTCCTTCCGCTACCTCATCTGTATTAAGGGCCCTCCATACCTTATGCCTCAGGAACGGGTTTGGAATGGAGACTGCAGCCGTCTGGATTCCCGCAATACTGAATGCCTTTGTTGGGGAAATGCATGTCACGCTGTTATTTCTGCATTCG
>JAKSUM010000153.1 GCA_024409025.1 bacterium
GGATGGCAGATATTCGTCCGAATTCAGCATACGCTTCAGCAGCTCCGCTCCGAATTCAAGAAATGTCGGATTTTTTAAGGATTTCGGAATATGCGAATATGGCTCAGTCAATAATCTCTCCGGTGACTCTGATATTGATTCCGGATATCTCCGTAAGGTGCCTGCCGGAACATTTTATGTCGTGTCAAAAGGCGTGTGCGGAAATTGCGTAAAATATGCCGAAGCGATGTTTGAATCCGCAGGGCCATCTGTAATAAGCGGAGGAACTACAATAGGCGGGCAGATATCAATAAGCGGAAGCGCTGCTCTCGGATATTCCTATTCCGATGAAAAGGATTCAGTTGATGCCGACGGAAATCCCGTGTATAACAAATTTTTATATGTAAAGCGATCTGACGGAAAGGCTGCAGGTCAGATTACGTCTTTTACTCCGGTATCCTCTGCAAAGTCAAACGGCAACAGCATTTCCGTTAATTGTGAAGGCGTGCCGATGAAAAACCTTATCAATTCTGATGCGGATCATCGGGTTATTATAAATTCGTCGAATTTTGAGATAGGATATGGGGAGAGCGGCGATCTTGTTTCGTACGCTAATATTCCCCAAGAGGAAAAGCCTGAGGGGCTTTCTCATAATATGCAGCCTTCTGTTGAGGCAAGCGATATTGGAGAGCTTGCCAAGTTTGAGGATGCCATAAAGGATTATAATACCGTAGAGAAAAAAACTGGAGGCGCTTTTGTATATGTCCGTGATAAGACAGGAAATGTCGGAGCCGTTAATGAGTGGAGATATATAAATGGGGCTTCTGCTGATAACGCACTGGACAGGCTGAATTCTGAGGCAGATCCTGTTGATCCTAATGAGCTGTTTGCTTCCTCCGGAGGTCCTGCTCCTATAAAATTTGGCAATGACTCTGCAGTAACTAATTCTGACAATACCTCTTCTGTATCGCGTGACAGGACTGTTACTGTATCGGGAAATGTTAGATTTGACAGCGATACGTCTTTCCTTATCGTTGACAAAACTCCTGACGGATATTCCAATCTTGAGGAGAATGATTTAAGCAGCATTAATTTTTCAGTCAAGGACGGCAGCGTTATATGCGACGGCAATCTCTCCATCGGAGGAGAGGTGACTGGCACTGGAAAGATTTTTGCTAACGGAGACGCATCTTTTAATGCGGGTTCTTCTCTTGAAACCAAGCCCCAGAGCGGTGTTGCCGTATGGGCTGCCAAGGATGTAAATATTGCTCCTCCTCAAAATATAAGCAATGAGACTCTGCATCTTACATATAATATGGACGGATGTGATTATGATTACAGACAGAGTGATAATCAGCAGGAGACTGTTGTTTCTCAAGACTCTTTTGCCAATATAAAACTTGTGTCCTCCTCATCTGGATTTTATAAGCTTTATGTAAATGGAGACGAAAAGCTTGAATTTAAACAGACTCCAATTACTTGGTATAAAGATTCTAAATTTGAATATAAGAATAAAAATGGAAAAATAACAAGCTCTTCAAAATATTATGAAAAACCTCTTGGTGATGTCTCTATTGATGATGCTAATTACAGGCTTTCAATAAAGCCAATTATTACAAGTCCTGGTAATCTAACAGATTTTCAGCTTATTTTTAATCCGATTAAAAATAATGGAAGTGTCTGTAATGACGATAAAAAAATGTCAAAGATATATTTTGACGTAGATGGCAAAAAGCTGTTAAAAGGGTATGGCAGTTCTTCAAACAGCTCGGTAGGATCTAAAAATGATAAATTTGAATTTGCCGTTACTGATACAAAAAAGAAGCAGTATTTTTCTGATTTGTCTCTTTCTTCTGTTGTTAATACTGACGGCGAATTTATAGGCGGTACTAATTCGCAATCCTCTGTAAATAATGAACAGCAGGAATCTTTTATGGTAATTGATATCAGGGCAAAAGTAAAGAGTGCCCCCACTTCATTGAAAGGCACAATTTATTCTGCAGGTGGAAACATAAATATTAATGGCGGAAATTCTGAGTTTGATATTCTTGGAGCGATTATTGCAAATGACGGAAACCTGTTTATTAGTGATGTGGGAAGGATTATGCTTATATATGATCCAGACTATGTTCCATTTTTCAAGGATAAAGGCATTATCACAGGTAAGATTTTTGAGAGGCTCTTCTGATGGCTGCAAAAAGAAACAAGCATGGGTTTACTTTTGTCGAAATATTTATGAGCATAGCCATTGTGTCTCTTGTTGCCGTAATGGTCTGTGCTCTGTTTTCAAGTATGTTTAAGGCATCGAAAAAGGGGCTTGATGTAAGTGTCGGCTCTTCTGTTGCAAGCGCTGTGCTTGATGAGCTTGTAGAGCAGAACTCTTCCGAGCTTCGCAAGAGATTTGTGGAGAAGACATCTGGCGGCTTTTCTGTTTCAGGCATTAAATCAATGGGGGAGAGGCCCTATTATTATATTCTTGAGATTCTTCCTCTTTCAGGCAATTACGCAAACAGCAATCTTCTTCAGTCTGATATTGTTGTTTTTTGGGATACTGATTCCTCTGAGCTTGCAAACAGCAACAGAGAGTCTCTTTCAAAATCGTCTATAACCGATTTTTTACAGACAATGAAATCTTCAAAGTCCGCTGATGTCTCAGGGCTGAAATATGTAAGATTTACCAGATTTATAATGGCTGCGGAGTCATTATGCGGGGATCTGCAAAAAAAGGTTCTTCTTTGACTGAAGTAATGTCTGCTGTGGTTATGTTTGCCATTATCAGCTCTGTTCTTATGATTATGCTTATGACAGGTGCTAAATACTGGAAGGATATTGAGTCCAGAAGCTCGGTTGAACTGAGCTTTAACAAGTCATTTTATGATATTAATTCAGTACTTAGGAATTCTTCTCTTGAGTATGTATCCTGCGGAATGTCTGAGAATGCAAAAGGACATGGATTTCTTTCATGCGCATCGGCTTTAAGATGCGATGCTTTTGGAAATCCTCTTGAGAGCGAGTTTGATTATGATCCGGCTTCAGGAGTTTCATGGAACTATCAGATTCTGTATTTTACTGCAAAGCGTCCGTCTGCCTGTATTGAATGTCAGAGGCTTTTTGGAAATGCCTCTAAATTCTGTCCTCATAAATATCTTGTAAAACGCTGGTATGCAAGAGTTGATGCTGTAGCTAATGCAAATGTTGCAGGAAATTGGAATACCGTAGAGACTGTTTATGCTGATAATGGAGCTCCGTTTTATGCCTCTCCATATTCTTATAAAAATGGGGATAGGGTTTTGTCACAGAATATTTTGGCATTTAAGGCATTTAAGAAGCCTGACAGCTTAGAGGCAGAGCCTAAAACTGTAATTATTGCCATGAAGGCATTTAAGTATAATAAAAATAAGCTGGCTCCATCTGAAGATGATTTTTCAGCTTCTATCGATTTTTTTTATAAAAATATAGAAAATAAGACGGCGTCTGAGCTCAAGGATATTTCGAATTCTGTTATTACTTCGGTCATGTCCGTAACCCCTCTTAATACTCCTGTAATAGTCGGAAATTAAAGCGTACTCTTTGGGCTGTTAAAGATGTTGTATGAATATTAAGTAAAAGGAGGTCCTGTTATGTTGAAAAAGAAAGGCGTGATTCTTATAACCACCCTTATGTTTGTCACGATGATTGTCATGTTTTCAATTATCGTTGCACAGCAGGGAAGGGATACGCTTCTTTCCGGAGCCGGATATACAGAGTCTGAGCAGGCTTATATGGCTGCTCTTTCTGGCATTGAATATGCAAAGGCGCAGCTTTCGCTGACAAGCGGATGGGGAAAACTGCATAATGGCCAGCCGGATGCTATTGACACGGCCTCCTGTAATTACTTTAACGAGGGGGAAAATATAACCTTTAAAGACGGAGGGCTTATCGCTTATCTTAATGAGGATAAGACTCAAAGCTTCTCCATATCATTTTCTCCTTCTCCAGAAAATGACGCATCGGATACGGCTTTAATGAAGGGCCGGATGTGCAAATATATGTCATATAATAATCTTGACTCTGATTTGACTATATATGGTGCGGATTCCAAGGCTGCCCCAGAAAATAGATTAGAAGGCTCGGTTGAGATATTAAGCCGTTACAAAGGGGCTCCTGTTCTTAGAAGAGACGTGCCTGGAAATACCTTTTATATTGTTTCTAAAGGCGTTAGCGGAAAGCATGTCAAGTATGTGGAGGCTATGCTTGTAAGGGATTCCTATTCCGGTAATACCGATGGCGCGTCGATGATCAGTGGCAATACGGTTATAAAATCGTCAAAGAGCAGATCTGATAATGAAGCGATATTGAATATCAAGCACATTGACAAAAAGTCAAAAGCAA
>JAKSUM010000154.1 GCA_024409025.1 bacterium
CGACCGAAATAAGTCTCAACCGGTCTGTTGTTGATACTGATAGTTCCTTTGCCGGGAGTCAACCAGACTCTGGCTACGGCAGTTTTTCTTCTGCCGGTGGCATAATATGACACAGCTTTCTGCAAACTTTTAGTTCTGGCCACTTGAAATATCCCTCCAAATTAAAACTCTATTTTTTCCGGCTGCTGCGCGGTATGAGGATGCTCCGCTCCGGCATAAACTCTCATCTTCTTCATTCTGAGAGCACGAAGCTTGTTCTTCGGAAGCATGCCCTTTACGGCGTTTTCAATGACTCTGCAAGGATGCTTTATAAGCATATCCTTGGCGACTGTCTCTGTAAGACCGCCCGGATATCCGCTATGACGATAGTAAATCTTAGCATCCCACTTCTTACCGGTCATTTTAACCTTGTCAGCGTTGATTATGACAACATAATCCCCTATGTCCATATAATCGACATATGCAGGTTTCTTCTTGCCGGAAAGTATGCGCGCGACTTCGGCTGCAAGTCTTCCAAGCACCTTATCAGCGGCATCTATTACATACCAATTCTTCTTTACATCTTGTTTCTTTACAACAGGAGTACTCAAGGAAAACCCCCCAATAACACTTTATTTTTCCGCTTGGCTTTTTACGGTTTAATAATTCTAATACAAAAAGCAAAATATGTCAAGATCTAATTAGATCTAATGGCATAAAATACCTAACTGAGAAGAGAGGAAAGCCCCTCCTTAACCTTCTCCATTGCATAACGCAGGACTCCAAAATTGGCTCCGGAGCCGGATATTACGGCAAACATGTAATTGCTGTCAAGCATCCTTATTACGATAAGACCGGCTTTGTACTCAAGGACTGAGTATAAAAGCGGAGGAGTATCTTCAACGCAGTGGGAGTCAATAAGCGAAACCACTTCAGAGACAAATTCAGAATATCCGAGATCCTCAAATCCTTCGGACATGACTGAAGCGACCTCAAATCCGCCCTTTTCAAGGAGAATAACCTTCTTAACGCCCCTATTTTTAGACAGGGACTTGAGAAGCTCTTCAGCCTGCTCCCTTATGGCATTATATTTTTCCTCACGCATCAGGCGCTCTTCTTCAGCTTTTCTGGCCTCTTCAGCAAGCCTTGCCTCTTCTTCAGCCCTTCGTATCTCTTCCTCAGCAATACGGATTTCCTCCTCAAGCCTGAGACGCTCCTCTTCGGCAAGCCTTGCTTCCTCTTCAAGCCTGAGACGCTCCTCCTCTTCAAGCCTGAGTCGTTCCTCCTCAGCCCTTCTGGCCTCTTCTTCACGTCTTATGCGTTCTTCCTCTTCACGTCTTATGCGTTCTTCCTCTTCACGCCTTATGCGCTCCTCCTCAGCCTTTCTGGCCTCTTCAGCCCTTCTGGCCTCTTCCTCGCGCCTTATGCGTTCTTCCTCTTCACGCCTTATGCGTTCTTCTTCCTCAAGCCTGATCCTCTCTTCCTCCTCAAGCCTGTGCTTTTCAGCCAAAAGCTCGTCCATCATCCTTCCCTCTATTCCTGAGAGAAAAAGGAAAAAGCGGTTCATTTCATCTTTTCTTTTGGAAGCGACCTCTCTTTTAAACTCGCAAAGGAAATCATCGCTGTTTTCAACCATGAGATCCTCATATCCGGAAATGGCGAGTTCAGAAAGCGCCATAAGAGAATCATAATGGGCCTTCATAACCCTTATATCCTTAAGGGTTATCTCATAATCCGGCAGAGAGGCAAAAGCCTCCTCTATTTCAGCTTCAGGAGCATGCTCGGAAGAAAAATACTTATAAAACAGGCGTGCGGGAACATTCTCCGGATCCTGAATCAAAATGTCAATAAGAGATTCATAACCGTCCTTGGACAGTCCCTGCCTCATATAAATAACGGCAAGACCGGCATATGCCTCAAAGCTTCCACTGTCAACAGAAATGGCATGCTGATATGCCTGAAGAGCCTCAAGTCTGCTTCCATACCGCATCTGATACTCGGCATAAGCGATAAGGGCCTCCAGATTATCCGGATTCTTGGAAATAAGAGCACCCAGATCGTCTATTTTACGCTCTATAATAGTTTTATCCATTGATTAAGCTCCTTATCATGAAACGAAAGTTTCCAAAAACTTTCTGTTCTTCTTTATTTCAAGCCTAACTCTTCCGAGATTAGCGCTTGTAGAGGCAATGACGCAGAGGAAGTATTCAGCTATCGGCACGCATGTGAAATTAAAATCATCAAACTCAAGGTACGACTGAGCCATGGCCTCAGAAGGATATTCTGATTCAATCTGCTGACAGAGTATCTTGAGGGCCGTTATAAAGCTTCCAGGCTCCATAAAATGGGCATGGTCCTCTCCCGAATACTCAATAAGGCATCCGTCAGCGTCAACAAGGGACAGCGGTTTGCAGTCGTTTTGAAACTGACGACACCGTCTATCCTGCAAAGCGCATCAAGCGCGTCTGTTATCGAATTCATCAGTATTCTCCTAAAAATTTCTCTCGGTAAACTGTAATCGAATCTATCTTCCTGCGAATCCGCCGGTTTTACCACATCGGAAGGACAGAAAGAATATCTCCGTTATTAACTCCAAAAGTCTGAGCAGCAGCCTTCGAAATAAGAATCACCTGTCCAAGCCTCTGCTGACAGCTTACCTGCAGCTTAGCCACCGCTCTTGAAGACTCTACCTGAAGCGGCAGATCCTTATTCTTATTGGAAATGCCCCATTCGCGGAAAATATTCTCGTCAACCCTGACGGCAGCTCCTTCAAGAGCCCCCCATCCTTCTGAAATGCGGACCTCAAGCTCCCTTGTTCTCTCCAACGCTGTTGTAGCTGCAAGATTTGCCTCAGCGATTAAACTGCCCTCAGAACCTATCATTTCAATCGTCCCTCCATTTTTATTGATGAAGTCGACAAATGACTCGGCAAGCTTCTGATTTACAAGCATAGGTCCGTAATAATCAGCAAAACTGTCATACACTATAGAGCCATCATTAAAGACAAGCATATTCTCCTTGCCTCTTGAATAAATCTTAATAATGCCCTGAACATGTTTGTCCATAAATTCATCCGTTATTACAGTAAACTCATTCTTTTTTATATTTGTTTTTTCAGAATATAATTCCTTGAAAACATGAATATTGCTAAGAACGTCTATAATCGGCTCTGATATTATGTATACCGAAACGAGAACATTTCCGGCCTGCTTTATTTTGTTGATAAGGGCGCTTCTTTTTATGAGAGCCACAGTGTCTTTTTTGCTTAAGTTGAAAGCAACCTTAAACATTCCCTGAGAAAAAAGCATTGCCCCTTTGAATTTAGGCTCTACCGTACTGGCTATATATATATATCCTGAAAACTTCTTCTCATCCTTAAGATTCTCAATAAGCAGGCTCACATCATCGACAGAAAGCATCTCTTTTTCGAACAATGCGTTTCCTTTTGGTATGGACAGCATTCTTTAACCTCCAAATTCATCTTCAGAGCCTTCAGCGGCTGCGGAAAATCCCGTAAGGATCATCCTTGTCCCCATGGTCCAATTGCTTTACGGCCTCCTCGGCTCCCTTTCTGTCAACAAACTCCCAGACAAGGCAAATGCCAAGCCCGGCCGCAAAAGCAATAGCTCCATTAAGGCTCAGAAAAAAATCACAAAACTGGCTCACTTCTTCAGCCTATTCCATCATGGCGACAAGCTCGCCTATCTTAGCCTCGACATCCCTATACTGTATGTCGATGGCATAGCATTCCTGATACATGTTCATTGCATTGTCATATTCGCCGACTGCATAATAGGCTTCAGCCAGATGATATCTCGTATCCTGCTGGCGTTCTTCGTCCTCGTCAGTCTCAAGCATGCCAAGGAAATGCCTGATGGCAAGCCCGTAGAATTTCTGGGAAAGGAATATGGAGCCAATCTGGTTCATCGCCTCAGTCCTGGTCTCATCATATTCAGACGCGCTCTTATATTCGGCAACAGCTTCTTCGGCAAATCCCATGGAGGCATAGAAACGTCCAAGATTCATATGAGCCTCTCCTTCAGGGGCATTTTCAAATACAAGCTTCCTGTATGCCTTAATTACTGAAGAGATAAGGCCTCTTGTAAGAATCTTAGTCGCATAAACGATGCATCTGTCATATTCCGCATTATTTGCGTGTATAATGGCAAGATGGCACATTGCCTCGCCTGACTCAGGATCGAGAGCAAGAAGCTTCTCAAAGTAAGGGAGGCTCTCTTTCATAAATCCGCCGTCAAAGAGCATCTTGGCCATTTTAAGTACAGCTTCGATGTCATCCTTCCTGTAAGACTCTATCTTTGAGAAATAA
>JAKSUM010000155.1 GCA_024409025.1 bacterium
CATTCAGTGATTCGTCAAAGGACGAGGTTCCTTCATTCAGTGATTCGTCAAAGGACGAGGCTTCTGAAGATGATATGACGTCTTCTGATGAAGAAAAGCCCGTAGATTCGGATTCTGAAAATCAGGAAAGCGCTGAAGGTGATGCCGAACAGGCTTCTGGTTCCGAGACGGATTCTGAAGACGGTGAAGAGGAAGTTTCATTTGCTTCTTATACATTTGAGCCTATTGCCCATGTAAAAGGTTCTACCCCTTATTCACTGTATGCCGCTAACAGGGAAGCTGTTTCCATAAGCGGAATATTGAAGGATAACGGACAGTATTTCGTTAAGACGGCTGATGAGATTCAGGATGGCTTCCATTGGAGCGAGATGTTTGATTTTACCCCTGTTAACTTTGTTAAGATGCCTCAGAAATCTGCTAAGAATGATGCGGAGCTCCTTTCTGCAGGCAAAATCCGCAGAAAGGCATAATGGAGGATTATAACTGATGAGATGCGTTATTGAAGTTGTCAGCGGCATTTACGACGGGCTTATCTATGAATTTGAAACATTTCCTTTCCAGATAGGAAGAGATCCTAACAGCAGTCAGGTGGCTTTGAGCCTTGAGAGCTCGGTTTCAAGAAACCATGCTGAAGTATCCTACAGTGAAGGCAGCATTTTCATTAAGGATCAGACCAGCAGTAACGGAACTTTTGTAAACGGACAGAGAATCGGCGGTACCATAAGCACAAGATCTCTTAATGACGGAGATATTGTCAGAGTAGGGGACGCCATGATGAAGATAGGCATATCACGATAGAAAATAAAAGCCTCAGGAGAGCAACGCTCAATGGGGCTTTTATTTTCTATTGCCATATAAAAAAACATCCCTAATATATTAGGGATGTTTTTGTTTTGCTTCTTTATTGTTTGCCTCGTAGATTGCGTCTGCGCCTTTGTTAGCTAAAAAATCACCTGAAAAAGAGCCGATCAGTGATCCTGCTATGAATCCGATTGCTGTTCCCACGCCAGGGCATATTGCTGTTCCAATGGCTGCTCCGATGCCTCCGGCGATTGCATCTCCTGCCAAATCTGTAAGGACTCCTGCTGTCGCTCCCGTAATGCCTGCCTCTATTTTTTCTGCAGTGGATGCTTCTTTGCCGTCAGCTTTTGCGTTCGCTTCAATTCTGTCAATGGCGGTATCTGCTCCAGATATTCCTGCTACGGCCGTGCCTAAAAATGGAACTGCTTTCAGGGCTTTTTCGCCGACTTCTCCTGCTCCTTTTAAAAATCCCTTAAGGGCATCATCGCCATATTTGCCTGCGACTTTGGCGATGTCATCTGCATGGTTTCCGGCTGTCTTCATTGTTTCAAGGCTGTTTTTTACAAGTCCGGAACTGTTTTTCAAAATGTCCCTTCCGTCGCCTTCCTGTATTGAATCTACCAGTCCGGCTCCACTGCTGATAACTCCGGCTGCACTTGCAATTTCTCCGAAGCCTTTTGCTGATGATGTCATTTCGTCAAATTTCAGATTTGACTTCTGATTATTTACCATTGCGTCAAAGTCATAATGTCCTGATTCCTTCTGAGCGTCGGTAAGCGATTCGAAAAATTTATTGGCTTTATTGTGTGCAATATTGTCTGCTGCTTTTGCAGCGCCTTTAGAGCCGTATTTCATGAATCCGGCGTCTTTTTTCCCTTCCTTCGCCATCTGAACTTCGGAGGTATCCGAAAGCTTTGAGCTCTCCTGCCCCTCTTCTTCGTCTCCACCGTAATTGGCGGCAAGGGCGCTTGTCAGGGTATTCGTGTCCCTGTCATTCTCATCGGAATCATCGCCTGTTATTGCAACCTTGTCATTTGGCTGCTTTACGCCTTCTGATTCGGCTGTCTTTGATGTCTGGTTTGCGCTGTTGGTTTTCTGGGTTTCATTTGCCTTTGATGCATTATTTGCTTCCCTGCGCTCTCTTGCCTCTGCTGCGTAGTCTGTTGATGATGCGCCGCTGATTCCGCTTACTTCTGCCATTGCCTGTCTCCTTTATATTTTTATAGCTTTAACATTATTATATTATGGATAGTTTTTTTGAAAAGTTAAAGTTATGTTAAGAATATTAATTTTAACTTTTGTTTATTAAAAAATCTCATGCATACTATGCATGAGATTTTTCATATGTCAGTTGATTGCTATGCCAAGCGTTCTTATCTTGCCGCATATCATACACTTGAAATCGGCTGTTGATATTCTTCCTGTCTTATCAGGTTCGCGTTCGGCCATCTGTACATACGCATGCGTATGGTCTGCATCGCCTTCCTTTATATAGACGACTTTTTTGTCTTTAACCCTGAAGGACATGATGTCAGGCATCTCTTTTACTTTTTCATAAGGCACGCTCATTGAAAATGATTTGCCTCCGGGAAGCTGCGTTACCTTGCTTATTCTGCGGGATTCCAGTATTGGAATTATCCTGCCGTCAACAGGATTTCCGTTAGCGTCTATCTCTACAATGCAGAGATGTGTCGATGCCTCCAAGCTCTTTACGGTCAGAGTGAATCTTACTGTCTTTGTTGTCTTGCGCTCTCGCGGAAATGCGGAGCATATTCTTATCTTTAGCCCGTCAGAAGTCTCTATATTATAGCCGGCATCCTGACCGACTCTTACGCAACCTTCTCCGAATAATTCCATGACATAGTCAACAGCTATTTTGTTTCTGTTAAAAGACTGCTTTGAAGACGGCATATGTTCCATCCTGTTTATGAGAATTTTATTGGAAAATTATCTGAAAAAATATTAATTCCCTTTTTAAATTGTTTTATGTTTTTTCTATTTTTTTCTTTTTTTAACATAGTGTGGAGAAGGCTTGTAAATATGATATAATAAATAGAGAATTTTATTGGAAAATAGAGGTATTGTTGTGGTTTATGATGATATATGTTCTGCTGCGGACATGTTCCGCAGTGAGGCTTTGGAGTTTCTGAGAAGCTGTATTGCCATCAGGTCATTTACTGGAATGGAGAGGGAGCAGGCTGACCTGCTTTTGTCATTTTTTTCTGATAAAGGGGTTCCCGCCTTCAGGACGCCAAGAGGCAGTGTCGTTTCAATGATATCCCCTTTTCAGGATGAGCTTGATGATGAGTTGAAATCTGGAGATCCGGCAGGCGCTTTCCGAAATCATATTTCTTTTCTGAGAGAGAAGGAAATCAGGATAATAGCGTTTGACGCGCATATGGATGTTGTATCTGAAGGAGACCTGTCAGAGTGGTCATCAGATCCTTTCTGCATGTCTGCAAGGGATGGAATGCTTTTTGGAAGAGGGACATGCGATATGAAGGGAGCGATGGCTGCAATGGCAGGGGCAATGGCTGTTGCGTCATGTGAAAAAATTCCATTGAGGTTTTGCGCTGTCGGATGTTTTGTTACGGAAGAGGAGCTCGCTGAAGGACTTGCGCTTGACGAGATAATATCGGATTTGAAAATCGTTCCGGATCTTGTGCTTTTGGGAGAGCCTTCCAAAAACAGGATCTCTCTTGGTCAGAGGGGAAAGGCGCAGTTTTCGATATTTTTTGAAGGAAAAAGGGCTCATTCGTCTCAGCCTCAGCAGGGGATAAATGCCATGTATCCTGCTGCAGGAAATATTATTGCGGCGGACAGGCTTGACAGAAAGGGCTATGAGCTTTTTCCTGACGACCTGCTTAAACGGGACACAATAGCTGTCACCGGTGTTTCCGTACTTCCCGGAGATGCAAGCAGCGTGATATCCCATGCAAGGGTTGATATGATTGCCAGACTTGCAGAGGGATGTACACTGGATTCTCTTATAGGCAAGCTGTCTGAAGATGAATTATGGACGAAGTGCCGATATGAGGCGGAGGTGTATGACAGGCCTTCATATACCGGAGTAAAAAAGGAATGGAAAGTATGTCATACGGCATGGAAGACAGACAGGAACAGTCTTTTTGCATCCGCTCTTGCTGAAGCGTTCAGAGGAGTTAAGGGCACCGATCCTGAATTTATAGTATGGCCTTTCTCGACAGATGGCGTTGCCGCATCCAAGCACGGCATAGCCGCTTTGGGTTTTGGCCCGGGCAGAGAGGAGATGTGCCATAAGCCTGACGAATATGTCGGGGAGGAAGCATTAATCGATGCTCTTAAAGTATACCTTGCCTTTATTTGCGGAAAGGAGAAATTGTTAAGTAATTATATTGATTGATAAATGTGCGTAAATATGTTTAAATATACTCAAGAAGGTGTATTATGAACATATCTAATATCACAAATTATAAGCCAAAGGATTTTGCTGAATTATTAGGAGTTTCT
>JAKSUM010000156.1 GCA_024409025.1 bacterium
ATCATTCACGGCAGATACTGAAATGATAAGGGAAATAAGGGAGCAGCTGCCGCTTTTAAAAGAAAAAATGAGAGTCATTACTGATTGCAATAAAGGTTTTTAAGTATATGATAAAGAATTTTTTCCAATTAGACAATAATTAAAATTTTAACGGCGGAAAAATGAAGAAAATAATATCAGCTATAATAATAGCTTCCGCAGCCATGTCAATGACGGCATGCGCCGGAAGAAATGAAACAGTATACTATGCGCCAGGCCCAAAGCTGAAAATATGCGCGACAACATCACCTGTATACTCAATGACGGCAGACGTAATCAGCACAAGACAGAATATCGCATTGGAACAAATAACAAAGCCCGGAGAGAATCCTTCAGGACGTACTCTTACTCCTGAAGAAACCGAATATTTTTCAAAATTCAATGCATGTATAATAAGCGGCATGGGCTATGATGATGCAATAGCGGAGCAGCTGAAAAAGGCTAATCCGAACATAAAAATATGCATTTCATCCGAGGGCATAAATCCGGTAATGTCTGCAGACGGCAAACAAAACCCTTATGTGTGGACAAGTCCTGTCAGTCAGGCAAAAATGTGCAAAAACATTGCCCGTTTTATGATCAACATAGACTGCCTTCAGGGACAGAGCGAAAAAAAGGAGGCATCCTACGGGACAATAGAATCGGAATATGGACACAGATGCCAGTTTATCTTTAACCGTCTTGCCGGAGAATCGGCAACAGTAGCCCAGCAGAATAACAGGACAGATCAGAATAAGGCTCCAAAGGACGACAAGACTCAGGCAAAGCAGTCGGATGAAAACAACTGGCTGATAGCGAAAAATCCGGAAGGATCAGCTACGGATGAAAGAATATTAAAAATAAAGACCTTCATAGCCTGCAATACGTCAAAAACCTACAGTGGCACAGAGAAATACGATTATCTTATGAGAGACTGCGGAATAACAAGAGACGACAGCGGCAAATCAGCGGTCATAATATCAGATGAATCCAGCAGCTCAGACGGCTCCTTAAAGCTGCAGGACATCATGAAGGAAAAAGAGATAATGCCTGACACCTGCGGACAGATAAATCTCTCTAATGCTGCGGAGGCAAAACGAGTGTTCGGAGCAGGCAGATGATTCCTTTCCTGACAGAGCTTTCCAAATGGGAGACATTCGAACCGGACGCATCCTCCCAAATATCAAAGGAAATGGCCTGCTTTTCAGAGCCTCTCAGGCTTGCTCTTATGAACAGAGGAATACTGACCGGCGCAGACATAAAAAAATTCACTTGCGGCACCATAAAGGACCTTTATTCCCCATTTCTGCTAAAGGGCATGGATGAGGCATGCAGGCTTTTCCTTGAAAACGAGAAGTCAAAAGGTAAAGTCAGGATATTCGGAGACTACGATGTCGACGGACTTACATCGTCCGCAAGCCTTATAAAATTCTGTTCAGAGAACGGAATTGACTGCGACTGCTTTATTCCGAACAGGCTGGAGGACGGCTATGGAGTCTCGCAGCAGGGAACGGACACGGCAAAAGAAGACGGAATAGCGCTGGCAATAACCGCAGACTGCGGCATATCAGCGGACAAGCAGATAAAAACGCTGAAAGAAGCAGGCATAAGGACTATAATACTGGATCACCACACTCTGCCGGCAGAGCTGCCTGAGGCAGACGCAATAGTAAATGCAATGAATACTGAAGGCGGCTCTCCCTGCAAATACCTGTCGGGAGTTGTCATAGTACTGAGATTCATACAGGAAAAAAGAAAAAAAAAAGGACTTCCATTTCCGGAAAAATACCTGATTCCGGCATCGATAGGGCTTATTGGAGACATAATGCCCCTAAAGGACGAGACAAGAATCATAGTAAGGGAAGGACTTTCGCGAATATCCTCCTGTAAGGAGCAATGGCCATGTATATTCTCTATGGCTAAAAGAGAAAGTGAGATAACATCAAGAACAGTCAGCTGGAGCATTGCCCCCCTTCTTAATGGCGCAGGCAGGCTTGGCGACTGCTCCCCTGCCCTTATGGCGCTTCTTGCCGAATCAGAAGAAGAAGGCGCCGAATATGAAAAGAAGCTCAAGGAATTCAAGGACAGGCGTAAAGATATAGAAGAAAAGATGCGCGAAGACATCATATTCTCCCCTAAAACAGATCTGCTGAGACACAGGGTTATGGTCGAATACGGTGAGAATCTTCATGCCGGAATGCTCGGCATAACGGCGGCAAAGCTTGTCGATCAATACTCAATGCCCGTATTCCTTATAGCGCTCAAGGACGGAATAGGAAGAGGCTCGGCAAGAAGCGGAGAAGGCTATAATATCCATAGCATGCTCTCGGATAATAAAGATCTGCTTCTCACGTACGGAGGACATATCCAAGCCGGCGGATTTTCAATTAAGGAAGAAAATATACCGGCATTTATAGAGAGAATATGCATGAGAGAGCCTGATATGCCTCCGGAAAAATACAAATGCGACGGAATACTGCAGCTTGGCAGGCTTTCAGAATATTCAATAAACGAGCTGTCACTGCTTAATCCGTCAGGCAAGGATAATGAAGAGCCTGTGTTTATGTTTAAAAACATAAGCATAGCTTCAAAAATAAGGAGAAAACAGTCCATCTCATTCCTTCTTTCCGACGGCAAAACAAGAATTGACGCCATAGCCTTCGGGCAGGCTGCCCATATGGATCTGATAAAGGAAAACATAGCCCGTTATGATATTGCCGCAGAGCCGTATATAAATGACCATAGCGGATTCAGAAAGCCTTCCCTGAAAATAAAGTCGATAATATATCCGGATAACAATGCGATTCTCTCTGCAGAGGGAAAGCTTCCGGAAAATAAAGACGGACAGCCATTGATTATAAATGCCTCATATATAAAAGACAAGATAGCATATGCCTCGCGCATAGCAGAATTATCAAAGGCGGCAGCGATAGCGGCAGACAATTCACGAAAGACATATCTTGAGAAAAAATTCGGGAAGTCATCGGGAATAGCGCCTTCACTGCTTAATGCAAAATCTCTTCCGGAAGACGAAAAATATAACGACATATTTATAACAGGTCCGCTGTTTTCAGATGCAGTCCTGTATTCACAAATCATAAGGAACAGCAAAAGAATCCATTTCCTATATGAAAAGGAAGACATAGAAAGAGAAAGAAGATTTCTCGACGAATGCAGGCCTGACGCAAGAAAAATAAATGAAACGCTGTCGATAATCCGATCAGGCAATTTTTCCGAAGGGCCGTCACTTGCTCTGGAGATATCAAAATCATCACATGGAATGATAACAAGAGGAGCGGCAGTCTATGCCGTAAGAATTCTTTTCGAGATGGGGAAAATAAGCAGAAGAGGCGACGGCAAGCTAAATGCGGCTAAGGGCTCAGCATCCCAGTCAGAGATAGAGAGCTCAAAGTCATTTATGACGTATTCCGAAACTGAACGGAAATTTGAATCCGAACAGTCCCTATATTTAAAATCATTCGAAAAATTTGCCTCCGGCATTTCCGAAAGAATAGCCGTAGGTTCTGAAGCCTTAAAGGCCTGAGAGGGGAAAAATGCTGGAAGATATAAAAAGCCCTGACAGAGACGATCTTGAAGTAACAGAAGAGAGCTCTTCCATAACTCCGTCGATAGACGACATAATAAAGGAAGTAGAAGACGCAAGAATAGGAGCAGACACAGAGCTTATAAGAAGGGCCTACGAATTTGCCTGCGAGGCCCATAAGGATCAGAAGAGAAAATCCGGAGAGCCTTACATAATACATCCGATTTCCGTTGCCATGATACTTGCAAAAATAAATGCGGATGAAGCAACAATAGCAGCAGGAATCCTCCATGACACGGCAGAGGACACAAGCGACACGCTTGAAGACATATCCAAAATATTTTCTCCGGAGATAGCCAAGCTTGTAGACGGCGTTACAAAGCTTGAAAACAACTTTACAAACAACAAAAATCTGAAGATCCCCGAAAAAATAGCTCCAAAAACAAAAGAGGAGAGACAGGCGGAAAATCTCAGGAAAATATTCCTTGCAATGGCAGACGACATAAGGGTTATACTCATAAAGCTTGCCGACAGGCTTCACAATATGAGAACACTTCAGCATAAAAAGCCCGAATCCCAAAAACGAATAGCCAATGAGACCCTTACCGTCTATGCTTCAATAGCATCAAGGCTCGGAATATTCAAAATGAAATGGGAGCTTGAGGATCTGTCACTCTCTTATCTTAATCCTGACAAACATGCTGAATTGAGAAGGCTTGT
>JAKSUM010000157.1 GCA_024409025.1 bacterium
GGAGCCGGACAATATGGAGTATCTGTTCGCCCTGCAGCAGCTGGAAAACGGCGGCAGCTCCTACCGCCCGCAGGCACAGAATCTCCAAGGCTTCACCCTGCACAGCGCCATCTGCAATCGCTTTTTTAATCTGCGCTTCCTTTGCCTCTATCCTCTTTTTCAGATTTCCAGGCGATATTGCCGATTTCTTTGATGAGCTCTGTGCAACAGTCTTTTTGGTCTCCTCATGCTCTTTAGCGCTTTCCAAAAGCGCCGCCTTCCGCTCGTTCTGCTGCTTCTTCGCCCGATACCATGAATAATTGCCGGGATAATACTCAAGCCTGTTTCCGTCAATTTCCATAATTCCGGTACAGATCTGATCGATGAAATATCTGTCATGGGAAACTATTATTACGGTACCTTCAAAGTCATAGAGAGCAGCCGCAAGGGCCTCTCTTGAATCAATATCAAGATGGTTGGTCGGCTCGTCCAGAATAAGCACATTGCATGAGGAACAAAGCATCATTGCAAGAGAAAGCCTCGCCCTCTCGCCTCCGGACAGAACGGACACCTTCTTAAAGACCTCATCTCCAAAAAACAGAAAAGCGGCCAGACGGGTCCTAATCTCAGTAACAGTCATTCCGAAAGGCGCGACCCTCTCCATCTCCCCCATAACCGTATTATCTTCGTAAAGCACTGAGGACTGGTTCTGCCTGTAGTATTTTGAGACAACGGCAGGATGGATTTTAAGCCTGCCTTCATAATCCCTGTCCTGACCGGAAATAATATTGAGAAGCGTTGTCTTGCCGCATCCGTTCGGACCAACAAAGGCAATCTTGTCTCCGGCATTTATTTCCTTTTCTCCTGAATATGCGATTCTGACACTCCCGAAATCCTTAACAATATCCTTCATATAGAAGACCCTTGTCATCTGCTTTTCATCATAGTCAAAATTGACATGGACGGTCTTCTGCTTTTTGGCAGGGGCGGACAGAAGCTCACGCTTTTCGGCCATTTTCTCCCTGCTCTTTACCCTTGAGGCAAGAGTTGCCTTATAGCGGAACCTCTCAATAAATTTAAGGTCATGCTCCATAACCTTCTGCTGCTCTTTATAGCGTTTATATTCAAGCTCGTCATCAGCGGTCTTTTGCTTAAGATAGAAATCATAATTGCCCGCATACTGCTTTATTCTCGCATTTGAGAGGGCAAGGGTCTTTGAAGTAACCCTGTTAAGGAAATAACGGTCATGAGATACGATTATCAGCGCTCCCGGATATGAGGCAAGATAATCCTCAAGCCACTGTATAGCCTGCATGTCAAGATGGTTTGTAGGCTCGTCAAGCATAAGAATATCGCTTTTCCTTAGAAGCAGCTTTGCAAATTCAAGGCGCATCTTCCATCCGCCGCTGAACTCGCTGACAAACCTGTCCTTATCTGAAAGAGAAAAGCCGAGCCCCTGAAGAATCTTGTCTATCTCCCAGTCGATATCCCCTCCCCTCATATTGTCATATTTTTCCTGAAGAGCCCCATATGCGGCAATAGCCCTGTCAAGAGCCTCAGGATCATCTCCAAGGGACGCCATCTCGTCTTCGGCAGCGCGCAGCTGCGCCTCGACAGAGGCAATCTCCCCTGCGGCAAGGCGCATTTCATCAGCAACCCTGTTATACGGCTTAAGCGTAACAAGCTGGGAAAGAAGAGATATCTTCAGTCCGGCATCCTCAAACAGTATGCTTCCGGAATCGTACGGCTCCTGTCCGGCAATTATCCTTAGAAGCGTCGTCTTTCCTGTGCCGTTCGGACCTATAAAGCCTATTTTTTCCTTAGGAAGCAGGCGGAAAGACACATCCTCAAGAAGCGTCCTTCCTCCGAATGACTTTGTAAGAGAGGTTATAGTAAGCATAAAAACTCCGTTAAAGAAACAAGCCTGCCGCAGGCATATGATCCACGGCAGGCATATTTAAAATCTAAAATTCAGAAATCAAGCAAGCGTCGGATCGTCAGCTTCCTCAGCTTCCTCTTCAGCAGGCTGCTGGGCAGCAGAAGATGCAATCGACTGGAAGACATCGCCCATCTGCTGGAACTCATACATCTTCTCTCCGCCTGTTATAAGCAGATTTATTCCGTCAATAAGATGGGAAACGTTCTCATCCTGGAAATAGGCTGCAAGCTCGTTAAGTCCCGCTTCAGAAGATGTAACGCCTTCAGAAAACACCGCATAGGCGCGCTCGAAAACAGCCTTTTCCTCATCGCCAAGCTCTTCAGGAATGCTTACGGCATTAAGGTCACTCCTTGTCTTAAGAACAAGCTCGCCATACCAGTCTATTGCCTTTCCGAGCTCCTCTTTGGGCATTCTTCCGTTTCCTACTTCAACAGCTATGTCATAAAGCTTTGCGACATTGGGAGTCACAAGCCTCTTGCCTTCCTCAGCGACAGCTGAAGCAGCCTGTCCGGAAACTCCGGCATCTCCTGCAACTATATTAAGTCCGGCTGTATTTTTGGAAACGCCCTCAACAGGAGGAAGAAGCATTCTGCAGTGTTCGCAGTGCTCTTCATAGACGGAAGTCTTTTTGCCGCATCTGGGGCATATTCTCTTTGACTTCTCTTCCTGTATCTTCGCATTTTCCTCATTAATCTTGTTATTAAGATCTGTTACGACCTCTGCCGTCCTGCGTACAATTTCAAGATTCTCCTGAATCTTCTCCTTGTCCTCTCCGCCAGCCTCTATCATCTCGCCGATGGCATTGCATGCCGCTTCCATCTCATTGAGGTTTTTGATAAGAACCGGAACGGCTTCCCTAAGAAGCTCGGTCTCGCCTTCCACTCCCTCAAAATTTCTCATATCGGCAGCAGCGGAAGTTATAAGGTTTGATGCAAGAGAATGTCTTCCGGCAAAAGCCTCAAGCGCGAAATCTCCATTGCAGTAGCCTTTTCCTACTCTGACAAGCTCGCTAATCTCAATAGCTCCGGCATATTGGGGCTGAGATGCCTCGGTCTTGCTCAAATCATCCGTTATATCAAAAAGCTCTGCCGTATAGGTCTTTATGTTCTCTGCGGGAACGTCTATGCTTTCAGGAGCTCCGTCTTCAAAGAATACGCCCATATTCGCAGCCTCCTGCTCGATAAGCGAAAGAAGCTCGATAAGACGGGCATATTTTTCCTCGAAATCATCACTCGGAGGCTGAGTCTGCTTAAGATAATCAGCAGCTGTCCTTATATTATTGAAGAATTCGCCAAGCGCTCCTATTGCCGCATTAAAATCTTCAGCTCCCTTTGTCCCTTCCTTTATCAACTCAGCAAGCTGTAAAAGCTCATTGATATAGGGAGAACGGGTCTCATCGCGCTTTTCTTCCTGCATCTGCATTTTATAGAGATTTCTCATGTTGTTCATGTAAGAATAATCCTCCGGATAAATTTTAGGAACGCTGTCCCTGGCAAAACAGCCAGCCGTTTCAATGCCATATTATGCCGCAGCTTCAAAAGAAAGCCAAAGCCAGCCGCAATACGGAAAAATATCAAGGCAACAGCATATGGCAATTGTCCAGCCATTACATCAGCAAATTAATTTTCTTTATTATCGTCTGATTATCCTTTTAATTATTCAGTTTCTTTAAATGCGATTTTCCACTCTGAAATATTTTGACATATATATAATTTAATGATATTTTAATGAAATAAGCACATTCCTATTCCGTCATAACATAAAAACACACTAATAATACAAAAAATAAGGAGCAAAGCATGAAGAGACTTGCCATAATCCTGACGGCCATTATTATTTCGGCATTGACCATTTCTCAGGCAATGGCGCAAAATCCTGAGGACATCTATTATAAGGGGGACAGGCACTATCCTATAGTATTCGTCCAGTGGGGAGAGGGATATATTATTGATCTCCATACGGTAATGGAGCATGGCGGGGATGAAAATACCATTCTTGCAGATTCCCATACCGTCAATATGACAACAATGCGGATATCTCCAAATACATCCTTTTTAGCGGCACGCTACAATGAAAAAGAAGGGACATTCCAAATAGCATTCCAAGAAGCTCACGGAATAGTTAATTTTGATAACTGCCAGAGCTTTGACGAATCCTATCTGGACAGAGGGAATTCAGAAACAGGCTTTATATTCAGGGCAGGACTAGTAATGTGGGAAGCATTAAAGGGAAGTCCTTTCTTTAAGAGCGATTCAAGCAGGCTTGCTAAGGTTCCCGAACTTGGAGCCCCGACATTCATACGC
>JAKSUM010000158.1 GCA_024409025.1 bacterium
TCAAGCGATTCCTTCAGATGCTTTCCGGTTATGTTTGGCACGGTTATTTCATCCGGAATTTTGAAAAAAGTCTCATATATTGTGACCCCAAGAAGGCATGAGAAGGACAGTGTTATTATTACAGCGGCCCCAGCTCCAAGGGCTCCCAAGGCTTTTAGTATTTTTATTGCCAAGACTGCCTCCGTTGCTTTCAGCTTTTTCTCTTTATTATTATCATTGAGCATGGAGACAGTGTTATTTTTACAGAGGCATATCCCTCATGCTGTTCGGATATGAATTTATCCTGTCTGTCTTCCTCGCTGCAGTTGCTGAAGAGCGCTTCCCATACTGAATCTGCCGCATGCAGATCTTTCTCAATATTTATGCAGAAGGTCATTGATTCTTCAGCATTTGTGTTTATTGCCGCTATAATTTCTTCGCCTGCAAGTATTCTTGACCAGGCTATTACCTGCTTGGCTCCCGGCCATACGAAATTTCTGCCGTCCCATGAGATTTTGCGGAAATACTGTCTGCCGTATCTTAATGCCGGCTCTTTCTTTCTGATCTCACAGAGTTTTGAGATCTGCTTATATGTTGGATTGTTTTCATTGAAGAAATGGACGCCTTTTGTGCGCATTGCTCCGAATTCTCCTCCAAACATGCATTCCCTGATCCATCTGTCGAAATGGGGCTTGCCGCCTTTTCCGTCAAAATTCTGCTCTGTGCCGTAGTATATTGCCGGTATGCCGAGGCTGCACATCTGAAAGCCTGTTGCAAGGACTGTCTGCTGCCAGAAGGGATTGTCTGCGCTGAATCTCGCCTTTCCTTCTTCAGGATATCTCCATACCTGATCATGATCGTCAAGTATGCTTACATGATATTTTCCTATTTCCCTGTGGCTTGCAAGAGGCAGATTTGATTTTGCAGTATAGTATGTGTAAAGGCTGAACGGATGCTCAAATCCTTTTATTACCTTTTCAAGCGATCTCGGCGGCCCGTTTATGTCTAGTATTGCGGAAAGTCCGGCTTCTGTGGCGTTTGCGAGAAATTGTTTCGCTAAATCCTCGCTTCCTGCAACTTCTCCCATGAGAAGGAAATTTTTCTTGCCTATGAGCTCTGCGTATTCCCTTATTGCATTGCAGAATTTTGTGGATGCGTCTATACCGACATGCTTTGCTGCATCTATTCTGAATCCGTCGCAGTCAGTATACCACATCCAGTACCTGTATATTTTAATTAGGGCGTCAAGCACCTCCGGATTAGCATGCTTTAATGATTTTGATACGAAAAAATCACCTTCTATGAAATCCGGATATGTGTCCCAGTTCTTTATTGAGCCTTTTCTCCAGTACCAGTCAGGATTCTGAAATTCTACAGGCCATACTCCATCTTCTTCATCCTTTATCTGTCCGTCGTGCCTTTCGCTTCTCCAGCCTCCGAATTCCCTTTCTTCAAGCCTGAAGTCAGGGGATTCCCCCAGAAGCTCAGGACTTTCATAGCCTTTATAGTACCAGTTGTTTCCTGTATGGTTGTGCACTATGTCAAGTATTATCCTTATGCCTTTTTTATGCGCTGACTTGACAAGGTCTCTAAGCTCTTCCTTTGTTCCGAAATGAGGATCTGTATCGAGAAAGTTCTGTATTGAATATCCGTGGAAGTTTACTTCCCCGTATTTTTCATTTTCAGCGGTAATCTTTCTCTGTCTGAATACGGGAGAGAGCCAAAGTGCGGTGATTCCTAATTTTCTAAGATAGTCGAGCTTTGATTTTATTCCTTTAAATGTTCCGCCCTGCCATTTTAAGCCTTCTGCAGCCCATTTGGCTCCTCCATCGTCTTTCAGGGCGTTGTTTTTATGTTTTTCAGGATCGTAGAGAGGACGTTCTTTTTCATTTCCGTCAGAAAATCTGTCCACTATAAGAGAATAGATTATCTCATCTCTCCAATCATAAGGAGAAGGATATGCATTCTCCGGTATGGGGAGAGTGATATCCTTCAGGCTTTTTATGCTTCTCATAGTTTTATGTCCCTTGGTTTTTTATAAAGAAGCCGCCCGCCGTAAAGCGGGAGGCTTCCATTATGACTTGTTTATTTTGCTTCGATTACGGATCCCATTCTCCGCATTTTGCGCAGTGGTCCTTTCCGCCTTTAAATGTGTAGCAGTTTTTGCATATTATGGCTGACGCCTTGTTTGAGCTTACCCAATCTCCGCATTTTATGCAGTGATCTTTTCCGCCCTTAAATGTGTAGCAGCTGTTGCACATTACTGCCATGGCGCCGTTGCCTGAGCTTACCCACTGTCCGCATTTGAGGCAATGGTCTTTTCCGCCCTTGTAATTATAGCAGTTTCTGCACATTGTAACGCTTGCCTTATTTGCCGCTATTTCAGAGGCTCTCTCTGAATGGCAGGCTTTGCAGGAACATCTGTTTTCATTTTTGCAGGAACTTTCAGATGCATAGGAGCTTCCTGCAAGCATTATTGCTGCCATAAGAACCATAAAAACAGTGCAGATTATTTTTTTCATTTGATCGTCTCCTTTGTTTTTATTTTCCCTTGGATTAATTATGTGTTATTTTGAAAAATCTTTTAATATGTATCCCTGTCTTGGCATTGTCATTACAGTGAATATTCCGTTTTCAGCATCCAGCTTTCTGCCGCTTATGGCTTCGACTGCATGTTTCTCTTTGCCCTCTGACGGAACTTCCGCAATTATCGCTGCTGGAGAGTTGTTTATGACGACGGTGACCTTTTCACCGTTATATCTGCGGGTGAATATGAATATGTTTCTCTCGTCATCAGCTTTTACTGTCTCAAATGTACCCAGCTGAAGGGCTTCAGATGAGTTCCTTATTGATATTAGTTTTTTATAATATTCATACATATCCATGTCGGGAGCCACCTTGTCCGGATATGCCCTGTGTGTGCCGTCTGGCTTGCAGATTTCGTCTTCGTACCTTATGTCCTTCCAGAGCATCGGCTTACGGCAGCACGGATCATTAGCTCCCCACATGCCTACTTCATCTCCGTAGTAGACCATAGGGGCTCCGACGTATGTCATCTGGATGAGAGCCATAAGCTTCTGTATTGATCTTTCGTAGGAATCGGGCTTTCTGACATCCCAGAGGCCCTTTCCAGCCTGAGAGATTTGGCAGTACTTGTCCCAGCTTCTGTAGTCGAGGACTTTTTTATTGACTATATGCGATCCGACTCTTGCAGTATCATGGCTGTCAAGAAGATTTTGCATGCCGTAGGTGAAATCATTATCGTATGATTCCCTGAGGTCTTTGAGTGCCTTGTCAAATTCGGAAGGCTTGATCTGCCTGCCGTCTCTGCCGATGCAGAATTCAGTGACTGCAAATGCGAAATTGTAGTTCATTACGGCAGTAAATTCGTCTCCCTGAAGATACGGCTTATTGACCTCCGGTGTGTCTATGATTTCTGCTGTCATATACGCTTCTGGATTTATTGACTTTACATGCTTTGACCAGTCCTTCCAGAACGGATGCTTGACACAGTATGCGACATCAAGCCTCCAGCCGTCGATTCCGTCTTTTACATCGCCGTCTCCGTTAGGATCCATCCATCTTTTTGTTATATCGAAGATGTATTTCTTTGGACCCGAGACTATGCCTCCGTCATCCTCCCTCCATTCTGGAAGCTCTCTGAAGCCGAACCAGCATTCATAGTCAAATTCTACGCCTTTTTCCTTGTTTTCCCATTCTTTTACTGTGAACCAGTCCTGATAAGGAGAGGCCTGCTGATTCTTTTTTAGATCTTCAAACATAGGGTTTCTTATTCCAATGTGATTGAAGACTCCGTCAAATATAACCTTTATTCCCCTTTCATGGGCTTTTCTTATAAGCTCTAAAGCCAGTCTGTCTGCACTTGTCCAGTGCCATGATGATGGGTCATGTGGGGATTCGGATTCCATAAGCTTTCTGTCGCCTTCGGGATCCGGCCCGAAATTAGGATCTACATGCTCATATCTTATGGCGTCATATTTATGGAGTGAAGGAGACTCAAATATCGGATTCAGATATATTGCTGTTATACCCAGCTCGCTGATATAGTCGAGTTTGTCTATTATTCCCTGCAGATCTCCGCCATAGCGCCTTCTCTGGAGGTTATACCATATATCCTTTCCGTTCTTTTTTTCGTAGTCCTGAAGCTTGTACCAGTCGCTTCCCCATGGATGTATTTCCCAAGGTGAGGTTCCGTCATGAGGCCAAGCCCCTTTTACCT
>JAKSUM010000159.1 GCA_024409025.1 bacterium
CCTAAGAAGCCTTTTCAGCTTGGGCCGTCTGGTTTCAGGAAGACCTGAGGCAACCCTGAGCTTATGGTTAAGCTCTGAAAGCGCATTGTTTCTGGTATAAGGGAACTCGACAAGCTTTCCGCCGTATGACGCAAGAATCTCAATTACCTCATCCCTTACGAAGGAGAGGTCTCCGTCAATCCAGTCATCTCCATGGACGACATAATCAGGCTTAAGCTCACAGAGAATCTTCCTGTATGAAAGCGTATCCTGAACCACAACCCTTGAAATCTTCTTCAATGAAGAAAAAATCCTCATTCTCTCCTCGAGATCGACTATTGGAAACCTGTTGTTCTGGGCGACTACCTCGTCTGTCTGTATGCCCGCTATTATTTCTCCAAGCTCAGAAGCCTTTTCTATTATATTGAGATGCCCGCTGTTGATTATGTCAGTGGCAAAGCTCATATACACTGTCTTCATATGTTTCACGCAATCAGCCCTGATTTTCAGAGGCGCCCTTTCGTTAAATCTTTTTATCCTTATAAGCCTGCCTCAGCTCTTCAAGCTCGGCAACAGTGTCAATCTCAATGACCGCACCGTCGGAAACAGGTTTAACAAATACATCCATGCCTTCGGAAATAAGGGAATCTGCGGCCTCATCCCAAAAGGACGCCCTTCCATCTGCTGTATCCATCATGGAATTAACCCTGTCTCTCAGCCTTTCAAGATCTCCTGTAAGCCAAGCGGAAATGCCAATCATTCCGAAACGGCAAAATCTTCTCTCAGGCCCCTTTATCCTATTTATCCTAAGGCTTCCCTCATCCGTCAGAAAGCCCCAATCGCCATACTCAGGCTCATTTACGGGCCTTGCAAAGTATGCTGATACAGCCGAGCTGTTTTCGTACGGCATATCGCAGGAAAAGACATCCGGATCAGCAATAAAAAGATCACCTTCGCATATATACGAATTTTCATTAAGAAATCCGGCATTAAAAGCCGCATGAACAGATGAGATATTGTTCATTGAATCATAGTTGTCATTCCGTACAATGCTCAAATTTCCGTATTTTTCGGCAAGATATGCAAGCTGCTCCCCAAGATATCCTGTAACTACGGCTATCTTTTCAATTCCGGAACGCCTCATAGCCTTTATGGATGTCTCTATAAGAGGAATTCCGTTTATCTCTGCAAGCGGCTTCGGCATGCGGTCCGTAAGAGGCCTCATTCTGGTCCCAAGTCCCGCAGCCATAATAACAGCGGATTTTATTTTTTCCGGATTCATAAATTTTCTCCTGATTTTAAGCAAAAACAAAAGCCCGCGTGCCTATGGGCACGCGGGCTTAAATTTATGGAGCTAAGCGGGCTCGAACCGCTGACCCCTTGCATGCCATGCAAGTGCTCTCCCAGCTGAGCTATAACCCCATCTCGATTTCGAAAAGGATTATAACTCATATTTATTGTTTTGTCAATAGTTTTTTTTACTTTTTTGCATTCATTACCGATTTTTTTATTTTTTCAGCAAAAGGCCTCATATATTTCTCATCCTCGACTCTGAATGAGAAGACGCAGTTTACCGTCACGGAGCTGTTCAGGCTGAATGCCTCTATATGCATCATCCCGTTCTGTACATACTCTATAAAGCCGGAATTTTCAAAAAGCCTTTTGGCTCTGACGGTCTTAGCGCCGCCTCTTTCTTCCTTTTCCTTGAGCAGGGACTTGGCATCATAATTGAAAATATTCACTCCGCCCCACACTATAAGGGAAATCTTCTCATCGGGCTTCTTAAGCGTTATCCCGTCTCCATTATCGCTTTCACGGGAATAGTCGAATATGTCAGGATACTCGAAGGAAAAGCCGTATCTGCTGTTTACGTATCTCTCAGTCCCCGGATCCGCATAAGCCTGTCCGATAAAGGCAACCGCAATAACCAGAATTAAAAAAGCAAAATATATTTTCTTCATCATAGCGTCTATTATATATTAATTTAAGAAGGAAATAAAGGCATTTTTGCGAAAAAAGTCAGATTAAGGATTTGACAAGCATTTTTATGAAGCTACGGTCAGCCCGCAAACGCAAAAGGAGTGTTTAAAACATGGCAAAACAGTATCATATCGGACTTGACAAGGACGACATCGGACGCTACGTTATTCTTCCCGGAGACCCAGGAAGAGTCCCGGTAATAGCCAGCTATCTTGACAGAGCAGAGAAAGTGGCTCAGAACAGGGAATACACAACCTACACCGGTTATCTGGGAGAGACCAAGGTTTCCGTAACATCTACAGGCATAGGATGCCCCAGTGCGGCAATAGCCCTTGAAGAGCTCGTAAAGATCGGAGCGGACACATTTATAAGAGTAGGCACGGCCGGAGGCCTTCAGCCTTCCATCGAGCTCGGAGATGTGGTAATACCTACCGGAGCAATCAGGGAAGAAGGAACGACAAGACAGTACATACCGCTTAGCTATCCGGCAGTTCCGGATCTCGATGTAACAGTAGCCCTAAGGGATGCAGCCAAAAAGCTCGGGCTCAGACATCATACTGGAGTATGCCATTGCAAGGACGCATTCTTCATTGAAGGAGAAGAGGGGCTTCCGATAGCAGAGGAAAACAAGAACCTCTGGAAGGCATGGGAGCGCGCAAACGTTCTCGCAACCTCAATGGAGGACGCGGCCCTATTCGTTATATCCCAGATACGCAAGGTAAGAGTCGGAGAAATTCTCGCAATAATCGGACTCACCTACAAGGATGCCCCTATCGTTGACAAGAAGCTCGGAATAGACGATGCAATAAGAACAGCAATCGAGGCAATCAAAATACTCGATTCACAGAAATAAAATCGGTGTAAAACGGCAGGATTCAAAAGAATCCCGCCGTTTTTTTTTACAAAAACAGCCGATGCTTAATTTTTTAAGCAGTGACTGTTATATTAATGTGAATTACGGCAAATATATAAAGAAAAAGCCCATTCTTTTGAAAGGGCTTTTTCTCAGTTAAAATGTCTATTTGGCTTCTTCTGCCTTAGTCTCATCCGTTTTCTTTTTATTCTTCTCAAGAAGGGTCGGGACCGTAAGGAAGACTATAGCGAATATGATAATAGCCGCTCCAATTATCTCCTCGCTCTTTATGCTGCTGAGGTTTCCTCTTGTCATAAGGGAAACTGTCGCAGTTGCAAGAAGACCGGCTATAATGCTGGAGCATCTGTTAACAGGGATACTGAAAGTATTCTCGCTCTTGTCAAGAAGTATAAGTCCTCCGAAGATGCCGTTTCCTGCGGAGAATACGCCGATCAGGAATATGACCCACCAGAAATTATATCCTGTAAAAACATGGGTTATTCCGTCATGAAGCTGATTGCTGAATGTCCATCCGGGGACATTGGCAATGGCAACAGCCATAACCATTATGAAAAGAGAAGGGCTTGATGTAAGCTGCTCGCCAACAAAGTATCTTGTATTAGTGTCGGGATCCTTGGACTTTGCCTTGCTGCTCATAAGGTTAAGCCTGAAGAAATATGCTGCAAGATATACAAGGACGTTCGTTATGCAGGCTCCGGGCTCAGGGCCGAATGCCTTCATTATATCGAAGGACTCGCCAGTTCCGCTCTGCTTCATAAGGAATGTAACAATAAGCGAGAGAACCGAGAGAATCATGGCAACGAACGAGAACCATCTTATGGTCCTCTTGTTGAGCTTGTCAATGACAGGTCCGAGAATAAGGAGTCCGCCCCTCATAATGAGCATAATGAAAATAACGGACACGCCCGTAAAGGTATAGGCAAGAGTAGTCGTTGCAATAATGATGGAGCTGCAGAGTCCCGATATGAATGTATTTTTGTCGGGAAGCGGAATTTCAAAATTTCCTATTTTCTTGTGTACAGGGGCATATTTGAAAAGCCCTCTGAAATGGAGGAAAAGCAGAGCTCCTATGACTGATGCAAAAACAGAAAGGGGAAGAACCTCAGGGCCGGGGAGGCCTGCGGCAACGCCCTTTAGCCATTCAGGAAGAGTGGCAAGGTCCCTTATGTTTCTGTCAGTCACTATTTTTGTTATTGCGCTGTAGGGCCAGTATGCGGCAAAATATCCAAAAGCATAAACCCATATGCCGTACTGATCCATAAAGCTTTTCGGCGAAGACGTCATCTCAGCGACGGCTTCTTTTTTTTCAGTATCTTCAGCCATTATCTTCTGCTACTCAAAATGTGTTCAAATATACTCAAACACATCGAGATATTGTAAGTT
>JAKSUM010000016.1 GCA_024409025.1 bacterium
TAAGCATGCATTCAGACTTTTTTTGGGCAGCAGAAGCCCGTCCCGAAAGAGGCCCTGCCAAAGCTATGAGAACGCTCTTTCCAAGACCGCCAGCAATAAATGCGGCAAGCTTTTCCTTCTCATCAGCAGGGATAAGCTGAAAAGAACAAATCTCAACAATACGGAAAGGGGACATGAAAGGCAATATGGAAAGGGATTCTTCTGCCATGTAAGACTTAAATCCCCTCCCCCCTTCAAGTCTGTCATAATTAAAATCCGAAAGAGAGGCCTCAGGATATAATGATTTTATCTCTGAAGCGCATGAAGATACTATTGATTCATCATCACCTTCAAGATAATAGAATGAAAAAGACGCTGAAGGCATCCTTATAAGCGAATATTCCGATTTTTTTGTCTGTCCCCTGTCCATATCGATATTTATCAGCCTAAAAGCTTTCTCAGATTTATGTCAAACGGAGGTCTTATAATGCCTCTGTCAGTAATAATTCCCTTTATAAGAGAATTAGGAGTAACATCAAATGCGGGATTGAAAGCATCGCATCCTTCAGGAGCTGTCCTGACTCCGCCAAGACTCCTTACCTCCTCAGGATTTCTCTGCTCAATAATAATTTCATCTCCGCTTTTAATCGACATATCAATTGTAGAATAAGGGGCGGCAATATAGAAAGGCACCTTATGATATGCGGCAGATACCGCAAGACCATATGTACCGATTTTATTTGCGCTATCGCCGTTAGCGGCGATTCTGTCCGCTCCGGTTACTATGAGATCTATCTTATGAGTCTTCATAAGATGTGAGGACATATTATCGCACATAAGAGTGAACGGAATACCGTCCTGATCGAGCTCCCAAGCAGTAAGCCTTGCTCCCTGCAGAAGAGGTCTTGTCTCGTCTGCATAAACATGAATATTTCTGCCTGCCCTATGAGCATGCCTAATCACGGCAAGAGCAGTGCCGTCTCCGGCAGTTGCAAGACTTCCCGTATTGCAATGGGTTATTATATTAGCATTCTGAGGCACAACATCAAGACCGAACTCGCCCATCTTCCTGCAAAGCTCTATATCCTCCTCCCATATGGCAAAAGCTTCTTTATCAAGAGAAGCAATATAAGCGTCATTATCACCGCTGTAGGCAGCAATAAACGGAAGCATCCTGTCGAGAGCCCACATAAGATTTACAGCAGTAGGTCTTGCCGATCTGAGTTTTTTCTCTGCATCGGCAGTATATTTTTGGACATCAAAGCCGCCTTTTACAGCCTGTCTTGCAGCAACACATATGCCCATTGCGGCAGAAACGCCAATCAACGGGGCTCCCCTTACTGCAAGCGTCTTAATAGCATCATATACGAGCATATAGTCATCGCAGTCAATGTATTCCATTGAAAGAGGGAGCTTTCTCTGGTCAAGAAGCCTTAAAGTCCCATTAAGCCATTCAATCTGTTTCATAAACAAATCCTTTCTTAATTAAGCATATAGTGATCAATCCACATATTATCCTGTTATGAAGGAAGCCCCTACAGTCAGAAGAAGAGCAATTACTATAATAAAGCAAAATCCAAACATATTGTCAGCCCAAGGAACAGGCACATTCATCCCCCAGAAGCTTGCAACCATTGTCGGAATGGCAAGAATTATAGTGATTACGGTAAGATTTCGCATCACTATATTAAGATTATTTGAAATTACGGAAGCAAAAGCATCCATCATTCCCGTAAGAACATCCCTATGCATATCCACCATCTCACCAGCCTGCTCGTTTTCGACAATAGCGTCCTCAAGGATATCCTCATCCTCTTCAAAGACACATAAAAGATGCTGGTATATGGGATTCTTTCTCATTCTTAGAAGCTTTTTAAGAACTATTCCATTATCCTTAAGAGCAGTAGTAAAATAAACAAGGCTCCTTTCAAGCTCAAAGAGTTGAAAAAGCATCTTATTTTTCATGGATTGTCTGAGAGCCCTTTCAATTCTGTCAGACAGCTTGTTAATCTCCTTCATCCTCCTAAGGTACAGATCTGCTATCCTATATAGAACCTGAAAAAGAAATCTTGTCTTCTTTGCAGTATCGAACGAAGAAGCCTTCTCAGAGCCAAATGCCTGAAACACATCACATTGCTCTCTGCAGACGGTTATAAAATAATCAATGGTTATAATAATGCCAAGAGGCCTTGTATCAAAATTATTGTCAGACAGCTGAAGAGGTGTGTTAGCAACAACAAGAAGAGAATTATCATCAAATTCAAGCCTTGATCGCTCCTCATCATCGAGTGCACTCATCATAAAGTCATGAGGAACCCCGCAAAGAGAACATACCCTTTCAAGTTCTTCATTTGTAGGATTTGAAAGCTGAATCCATGCGCCTTTTTCTAAAGTGTCGAGAGTAAGCTCTCTCAGATAGTTATTTTCCGTCTTGCATACACTTATCATTAGTAAATCCCCTGTATCAAATTTTTCCAAGCATCAGGATAAATATATTCCCAAAACATAATATAAAAGCGGCTGACCAGAAAAACTTTATAAATCCGGAAAGCGAAACCTGCCTTATAAACCTTCCGGCGGCATCAGTAGCAGCAAGAACAATGCATGATGCCGGAATGGATATATATGCGGGATCAGGCCATACCACAAAACAAAGCATTAATATTATAACAGTTTCAAACTGTTTTGCAACAATAAAAAAAATTTTTGAAGAAGGGCTCAAAGGGCCTGCTATAGGATAAAGTTCTCCGGAAAACTCATTTTTTCCGGATACGCATAGCCCTCTCTTAAATGCTGATGCCATAAGAAAAGCGGCAAAAACAGCAGGAATCATGGATATAGGAGGATTCAATGCTATGTTGGATATCATAAATGTCCCTGATGCAACCTTGCATGAATATGCAAACAATATATATATCGGAGCATATGCCGCAGTACGGAAAAGAAGCTCAAGCCCCTTAAAAGGGCCTGAAGCATTTTCAGCATGCATCAGAGCGGCAGCAGCAAATACATCCGAACAAACGGATATAAATATGATAAGGAGCATAGCCTGCCCTAAGATAATCATAACAAATGCCGCAACACAGAATATCAGCTGCATGCCGGAAAAAAAAGACTCAAAGCCTCCCAATGTAAATTTCTTAACAGCAATAAGCCTTTTTATCTCATAAAACGGCTTCAAGCCCTTAAAAAGCATTCCGGCAAAAGGAGCTATAATGGTTATAAAAGCAAATGCTGCTATTTTAAAAATCATATTCATCTGAATGTTATTCCCGAAGAAACTCCCAAAAGATATGCAAGCATTACGAATGATGCGGGGGTAAATAAGGATTCAAGATACCTCTCTGAAAGGAAACGCGCATGCCTCCCTGAAAAAAGCCTGTTCCATGCGGCAAAAACCCTTTCAGAAACATCCGAATAATTATTCCGCCTATTGCAGAACACACAAAAAAACACAGCTGACGCTATGAACAGAGATACCATAATAACAGACGGATACAGTCCGGAAAAAACTCCTGACAAAGACTGACCGGCTCCTGCAAATCCCGTTTCAAGCATGGAAACAATCACGCCAGGTTCTGAGGCATCAGGGCTCATTGCGTCGACAGAGGCTTTTTTAATGACATAATACAGAGCAGGAAGAACAAAATTAAGAAGCAGCGAGAAACCGAGAACGCACATGACAGACACCGAGAGTCCGGAAGGCCTTATCTTTTACAATGGCATATATGAAGGAGATGACGCCCCTTTTGCAGTCCATGAAATCATAGAGAGGGCAATTCCGACTACCGTAAAAAATGCCGCCGACAAAGGAAGGACTGAAGAAGTAAAAACGGTAAGCCCAGAGCCAGGAATAATGACTGAAGCATTAAAGAACGCTTCCAAAATCATCCAAAGAGCAAAAAAGACACCAAAAGGAGGCATATAAAGCGACACGGCCGTTATCTTCCTTATAAACGAACAGCATGGATCGTCCGGAACAAACTGGCATAAAAGCATTATGCAACAGAAAGCATAAGCAAAGCAGAATAGAAAAAAGCCTCCGGAGACAGCAGCAGGAATTCCTGTTCCCGCACAAGCACATATAATCCCTCCTATTCCTGAAAGAAAATACGGACAGGCCTGCATTATGTCCTTTTTTATGCATGAAAGGGCGGAACATGAGAAGAAAGCAAAAGAGCCGAAAAGAGCCGCAGAATACCCTATAATCATTCCCGAGGCTTTGCTTGAATAAGCAAGAAGCGGAAAAACAGGGGCAAGCCTGAAAATAAGAAACAGCCCCAAAGGAATAGAACATATGCAGACAAGAGATGCCTGAAAAAAAGCGGAGGATGCAGGAGAAGCCCACCTGTGAAAAGGAGGAAGAGCAGCACATATAAAGGCCGATATATAAAGCATTATGACGGCAATTGAAATTTTGCCGGCGCTTTTAAGACCTCCCATTTTAAGAAGAAGGACAATGGAAAGACCGTCGCCGCCCCCATTATACGAGTAAAGGAAGCATACTGCCGCAAAAAATATTAAAGATGCTGACAAAAAATATTTCAAAGCAAGAACAGAGCCTTCATGCATCTCAAGCCCCTTCTCCTCTGCCATAGAACAGTATACAGCAAGCCCTATGATGTTTATTGCAAGCGGGAAAAAGAAAAGATTTCCCGAAACAGCCGCAAAATTCACCGCAGCAATGCAAAAGAAAATAATCCTGAAAAGCTTCATATTATGACCATGGCTGCGTTCATCCGCATATTTCGACCATAGGAGGGCAAAAATAGAGCCGGCTGAAGAAACAGCAAAGACAAACAGCTTTGAAAGGGTGTCGGCAATAACAACAGTGGAATTGCCAGGGGCATATTTTTTATGAATAAGAAACCAGCACATGAGAGCAGCTTCCAAAACAGCCGCCATAAAGACAAAAAAGCTCTTTCTTTTAAATGCAATATATGTACAGTACCCAAGAATGGCAAAGTTAAAAACAGTAACAAAAATATAGAGATTTCTGACGGACGCGAAAATATTGCCGGTAAAAAAAAGAAGCCAGGAATTCAGCATAATGCAGCCGCAAAAAAACACTGCCGCAAAAACCCTGATAGAAGAATGCTTTATATAAGAAGTGATAGGAGCTGCCGCAGGAAGAGCAACGGCAAGCGCCAGCATTGTCATTTCATAATCCATAATTCTTAAATATTCGACATCAAAATTAAAAATCCGTTAAAACCAGCCAAAAATCCTGTCTGCAGGAGAAAAAAGCCGCTTTCAAGAAATAAAACGGAAATAACAGCGGAGAAAGCCCAATCAATGCAGGATAAATTTTCCTATTTTCAGCAGCTGATGGAGAGCGAGCGAATGCCCGCCCTCTCAATAGAGATATTTAAAAGCCATTACGAAAAGCTCACAAGCGGCAGGAACGCCCTCATACCTGATTCCGAAATAAAGCCGATAATAACGCTTCCTGATCTAAAGACGGTAAAAGAAAAATTCAACTCAAAAGCTGACAAGTATTCCTCCAAAACAGTAGTAATCAAGCTTAACGGAGGCTTGGGGACAAGCATGGGAATGGAGTGCGCCAAATCGCTTATAGAGGCAAGAGACGGAGTATCCTTCCTTGAAATTATAGCAAGCCAGACAATGAAGAACAGGCAGAGCCTCTGCCTTATGGACAGCTTTTCGACATATGCGGATTCAAAAAACCTGCTTGACTCGATAATGCCCGAACAGAAGGGCATACCGCGCCACTTCATACAGAGCAAGGTGCCAAAGGTCAGAAGAGCAGATCTGATGCCTGCAAAATATCCTGAAAATCCGGCACTTGAATGGTGTCCTCCAGGACATGGGGATATATACGCTTCATTTATAACGGCAGGAATACTTGACTCAATGATAAGCTCCGGAGCAGAGTATGCGTTCATATCGAATGCGGACAATCTTGGAGCAGTCATGGAGCCGGCAATACCGGCCTATATGGAGCAGGAAGGCATACCTTTCATTATGGAGGTCTCAGAAAGGGCAAGAGAGGATCGAAAAGGCGGCCATATAGCGGCAGACCGAAAAGGCGGCATACTGCTACGTGAGCTTGCACAGTGCCCTGATGAAGATCTCGAATCATTTCAGAATATAGGAAGATACTGCTTCTTTAACACAAACAGCATATGGATAAAGCTCAGCGAGCTCAAAAAAGAAATATGCAGGAACGGCGGAAGGATGGCTCTTCCCCTTATAATAAATAAAAAGACAGTGGATCCGAGAAATCCCGATTCAGACAAGGTTTACCAGCTTGAAACGGCAATGGGCTGCGCAATATCGTCATTTCCGGGAGCTAAAGCAATTCTCGTATCAAGAGACAGATTCAGGCCAGTCAAGACGACGAACGATCTGCTTCTCCTGCGTTCGGACATATATAGGCTTACATCAGACCGCAGGCTCGAGAAAAATGCAGGAAGGGAGAAACTTCCATTTATAGATCTTGATCCCGATTTCTATAAAATGTCAGACTCGCTTGCAGAAAGATTCCCTTCAGGAGCTCCGTCCCTCAAGGACTGCATATCTCTAAAAATAAAAGGAGACGTTGTCTTCTCAAAAGGCATATCGGTAAAGGGAGACGCATCCGTAATCAATCTTACAGGCAGGCAGGCCGTAATACCCGCAGGAACATTAATAACAGGCGAATACATAATCAAATAGAAAAAATCCCGAATCATTGATTCGGGATTTTTTTATCAGACAGCCTGAAGCAGCTTATAGAACGATTTCAGCATATAATATTTAAAGCCCTTTATATTCGACTCCAGCTCCTCATGCGAATCAGACTTGAGGACCGCAAGGCAGAAAACATAATTGTCATACCTTAGCTTTTTCAGCAGAGAGCCGTTGATCTGAAGCTCCTTAAAGGCAGACCTCATCTTCTGGAAATAGCTTTCCCTGAAGCTCTCTTCAAGGGAGGCGTAAATCACCTTTATATGAGAAACGGCAAACAGCACAAAATCAGAAAAAAGCCTCTCAAATACTCCTGCCTCCATCATTATCCTTTTTACTTCGGAAACCGTAACAAAAATCCCCTCAGCCCTGTCTGATTTTCCAAGAGAGCTTAATGTCGAGCCTTCCCTTGAATTCCTGTACAGGTAAAGGGACTTATTGCAGAACGAAATCGACTCGGCCCTAAGATTAAGCTGGCAATGGAGAGGCACATCCTCAATAAGCGTCAGATTCTTTTCAGGGAAAAACCAGTCGTTATATCTCCTGAACAAATCAGCCTTAACTGCAGACGACCACATGGCGCAGCATGCCTTATTCAGAAGAGCCTCGCCGCTGTCAGCTCCCTTAAACGAGAAGGAAGAGAAATCCGTCCCCTTAGGAAAGCACGACGAAAGATCCGAATCGGGATAAGGCTTACGGATATTTCCGTCATACTCGCAGTATTTTACATATGCCATCTCGCTATGGCATTCATTCATGCTCTCAACGCTTTCATCAAGAGCATTCTCCTCAAGCGCGTCATCCGCATCAAGAAAATATATTATATTTCCTCTCGCTTCGCTTATGCCTTTTTTTCTCGAAAGGGCAGAGCCCTCATTTTCCTTGTCTATTATCCTGAATCTGCCGTCAGATGCGGCATATTCTTTCAGAATATCCAGAGAGCCGTCAGAAGAGCCGTCATTTACGCATACTGCCTCAAAATCCATGAATGTCTGCCTTTTCAGGGAATTAAGGCATTCCGGCAGATATTTTGCAACATTATAAACAGGGATGATTACGGATATTTCAGGAGTTTGCATCGTCTGAATCCTCTTCCTGCTTAAAATACGAATTATAGAGCTGTTCGTAAAGGCCTCCTGCCGATATAAGCTCAGAATGGGTCCCGCTTTCGGCAATCCTTCCCTGATCGAATACGAAAATCCTGTCAGCCTTCTGGATAGTAGAAACCCTGTGCGCGATAATTATGGTAGTCCTATACTTGAACAGGCGTTCAAGGCTTTCCTGTATCAGCTTTTCGCTTATAGCGTCAACAGAAGAAGTAGCCTCATCAAGAATAAGAATCTTCGAATCCCTGAGCAGTGCCCTTGCAATTGCAATCCTCTGGCGCTGGCCTCCGGAAAGGGAAGAGCCTCTCTCGCTGACCTTAGTATCATAGCCTTCGGGCATAGCCATTATAAAATCATGCGCATTAGCTGCCTTTGCCGCCTCTATTATCTCATCCATTGAGGCATCGGGTCTCGCATAAGATATATTATCCTTTATCGTGCCCGTAAACAGAAGGGTCTCCTGAGGCACAACGGAAATCTGGCTCCTGTATGAATGGATATTTACGTCAGATATGTCAACGCCGTCAACAAGTATTTTTCCGGCATCAGGCTCATACAGCCTTGCAAGAAGAGCAGAAGTAGTAGTCTTGCCGCTGCCGCTGTGACCGACAAACGCAACCGTCTGTCCTTTAAGAATCCTCATATTCATAGAATCAAGAATAGGCTTGTCCTCAACATATCTGAAAGAGACGTTCTCAAAAGAAATCTCGCCCTCGATACGGGGCATATCCTTCTTTCCTTCCTCCTCTTCCAGCGGGGAATCAAGGATCTCGAAAATCCTCTTTGCGGAAACGGCCGTTCCGGTAATAGAGGCAATGCTCTGGGATATCCTGTTAAGCGGATTGGTCGCCATAATCATATAGCCCCATACCTCAAAGATATCTCCTACCGTATATCCCGGTATCCATGAAAGGCCGAAAGGTGCAGATCCGTCATGACCTGCAATAATCTGCAGACCGCCATAGCCTATGGCACATCCTATTCCAAGACCCGAAATCAATTCCACAATAGGAATCTGGACGACTTTAAACTTGATTACATTCATTATATGCCTGCAGAGAGTTTCATTTTCCCTTACAAAGCGCTCAGTCTCCTTATTCTCCATTGAGAAGCTCTTTACGGTCCTTACTCCTGAAACAGACTCCTCTATCGTGTTATAAATAACAGACATCTGCTTCTGGTTGTCGTCAACGGCTCTTTTGACATACTCGGAAAATTTGCCTATCGCCACAGCCACAACAGGGCTTATAAGTATGACGACACAGCTCATCTGCCAGTTCTTAACAAACATACATACTATTGACGCAACGAGCACGACTATATCATTCAGAAAATTGATGATTCCGAGACCGAAAACATCTCCAAGCCTGTCAGCGTCATTCGTTATCCTTGTCATTATGTCGCCGGTCCTGAATTTGTCAAAGGTCTTCAGCGGCAGATGCTCGACATGCCTGAAGGTGTCATTCCTGAGATCCTTAACAGCCTTATTGACTCCGCATGGAATCAGATATCCCTGCAGGAAATAGAAAAGGCCCTTTCCGATCAGAAGCAGGAAAAAGAACATGAGAACGAGCTGCAATGCCTCGATTGTCTTTCCCTGAGCGGCAGCCGTCTTGCCTGCAAATATTACGTCATCCATTATCTTCTTGATAAGAAGAGGCTGGAGAAGGGTAAATCCGTTTACAAGGGCTGTGCACAGAAAGCCGAAGGCAATGTATCCCCAATATCTCTTAATATATTTCAGAGCCCTGAAAAGAGGCTTATAATCATTTTTATCCATAAACAAAATTCCCTGTCAAAAACTAAGGAAGGAGCCCCTGCCGGCCCCTTTCAGAAAAGAGGAAAACAGAATGCCCCTTCCGTCAAATAGTCAAGAAAAAACTGAAGCTATTCCCCTTCAGTGCCGGTTTCATCACCGTCTCCGCAATTACCGGCATCTCCTCCGCAGGCGGAATCAGCATCCGTCTTCGGAGGATCATTGTCAAACTTTAGCTCTGAATCATCTTCCTTAGCCTCATTATCCTCCGTGCCGTCTTCATCAGGCTCATCAGCTTCGGAGTCAGAGCCATCTGCGGACTCTTCCACGGAAGCTTTATCCTGCTCTCCAGCATTCTCATGACCGTCCTTTATATCCGTTATCTCAGCGTCAGGGAAATAAAGGCCTTTGGCGACATTTCCGGCTGCAACGGTTGCGGCATAATTGATTGCCCCTCCGGAGACTGCTCCGGCAATAGGGATAAGCTTGGAGCCAAAGCTTTTGGCAAAGCTGCGGAGTATAAGGGAAAGCATGAAGGGGGAAAGTCCGCAGTCAATAAGCTTTCTTACTCCGACAGTTCCGGCAGCCGCTCCGGCGGCAACGCCTATGCAGGCGGCTATTTCGGCAAATCTGTCATCAGATGAAGGATCCTTACCGGCGAGAATTGCCAGCTTAAGTATCATTCTCGTCTGACATATCATTACGGCGGCAAAATCAGGAACTGCAAAAAGCAGGGTCAGAGGCCACGGTATCGCTCCGGTTACGGCGCCAGAAAGAGCAGCCGTTGCCGCAGTCCTGTTTATGAGTATCCCGCAGAGCTCATTAGCGGACAAATCAGGATTGGAATCCCTAATTTCACTTACATCAGCCTTCAGAGACTCTTCATCGATATTGTTCATAATAAAAGTTCTGAATATTTTAACCAAATCGCTGTTAATCAATGTCATCCTCCGCTTTAGCAATATTCATGCTCATAATATCTCGGAATTACAGTAACTCCGTTTTCAGTCCTATGTCCGGTTTCAAATATCTTCCTGAATATAGCCGCTTTTCTCTTATGCTCTTCAGTATAGGCAATAGGATCGGATATGTCATAATCAATCGGAGGGAATTCCGGAATCCATATCTTAGATGGAGTAAGTACAGTGCCTGCAGGAATCTTTACATTCTTGTCAACAATGACCTTATCCAGAATACAGTGCCTTCCGACATCCACGTTGTCAAAGAGTATGCTCCTTGTAATACGGGAATAACTGTTGACCCTTACCTCTGGAGCCATGACGGAATCCTCCACCCATCCGCCGGAAATTATGCATCCGTCGCTGACAAT
>JAKSUM010000160.1 GCA_024409025.1 bacterium
CTTTGACGCAACAACCCTCAATACGCTATGGGTCGATAAAAATCTCCAGCAGCATGGGCTTATACAGGCATTCAGTCGCACGAACCGCATATTTAACAGCGTGAAGACATTCGGAAATATCGTATGCTTTAGAAATCTCTCAAAACAGGTTGATGACGCAATATCGATGTTCGGTGATAAGGAAGCCGGCGGCATTGTAATAATACGGACATTCCTTGAATATTATAAGGGATTTATCTCAACGGACGGAAAGAAAATAAGAGGCTATGAGGAGATTGTCAAAGAGCTTCAGGAAAAATATCCCGTCACGAATCTGAAAGACAGCATGCTCGGCGAAGAGAAGGAGAAGGAATTTATAAGGCTCTTCGGCCTTTTCCTGAAAACAAGAAACATACTTGTGTCTTTTGACGAATTTGAAGAGAATAAAATCCTAAGCGAGAGGGATCAGCAGGACTATCTCAGCGAATATCAGGATCTTAGGGATAAATGGCGTCAAATACGCGAACGTGAGGATATAGCGGACGATCTTGTATTTGAAATAGAGCTTGTAAAGCAGATTGAAATCAATATCGACTATATACTTATGCTTGTCAAAAAGTATCATGAAAAGAACTGTAATGACATGGAGCTTGCGATAAGCATACGTAAGGCAGTAGACGCAAGCCCTGAGCTTAGAAGTAAGAAAGAGCTTATTGAGCGTTTTATTGCAAAAATAAATGCTATACCGTCAGATGATATTCTTGAAGAATGGAAGACATTCATAAAGGAAGAAAGGGAAAAGGCAATCAGGGCTCTTATTGAGGAGGAGAGGCTGAAACCCGAAGAGACACGCAAATTTATAGCAAACTCCTGCAGGATAGGAGAAATAAAGACCTCTGGAACAGGGATCGACTCAATAATGCCTCCGATGAGCCGTTTTGGCGCAAAAGGAGAAAACAGGGTGGAAAAAAAGCAGAGGATAACTGAGAAGCTGTTCAAGCTTTTTGACGAGCTGTTCGCAAATACCGGAATTCCGTTAGAGTAAAAACCGATAAACATTTAAACAAATAAAAAAAAACAGCCATATAGTATAATAGCGGCTGTTTTTTTTATTTCAATTCAACCGGCCGATAAATCGGTTTATTTCCGATGCCATAAATTCAGCTGTTTGCGGAAGTATATAAGGAAATACCCCTACTTTTTTTCCATTTTTTACGGATATTTCAATTAATCCGTTTCTGGTTCCTTTGAGCTTCTTTTCATTGTAAAGCTTTTTCTCTTTATGAGGAATTATCCTGTCAATGTCTTCCAGCTTTATTGAATATATTACTGAATTTTCAGGAAAATTACGGACTATATTTTCAGCATTTATTGAGTTCAGTTTAATCTGCTCTTCATTTGAAAATTTATGCCGATATATTGTAATTTCAGATTCTGTCACTGTCATATAACAGGCAGGATTTACTGTAATAACGTCTCCGGAGCTGGCATATTTGTTAAATGCATTGAAGATATTAATATGAACAAGTTCTTTCGTCTTATTTATTAGCTTAAGATATAAAAATGTAACTACAGGAATTATGGCATAAAGAACAAGAATGATAAGTGGAAATAACATTAAAATGCCATAGTCAAAGTAAAGTGTTAAGGATGGAAATAACTGGCATAAAACAAGCGGAATTATTAAAATAAGCACTGTTATTATTATCGGCAGTATTTGAGAAATATGAAAGAACATGGCTACAGTCTCAGGAACATCCGAGAAATGAAGCAGTCTTAGAGTCTTCATATATGCTATATCAGGGACAATTGCATTTGGAGGATATGCCTTTAGCGATTTATTATAATTGATAATTTTTCTGTTTTCAAATATTTTCATAAAAAACTCTATTTATTTAAAGATTATGAATTCTGAAAGGCATTCCATGAATGACTCCCTGAATTCCTCGGCTGTTATAATCCTAATCTCATCATTTTCAAATTCCCTGCCGTCATAAAAAGAATCCATCATATTCAGAAAAGCATCCTTCAATGACGACTGCAGAGCTTTAGCCAGATGCTTGTTTGTCTTAATATCAGATCTGAGCTTATATTTCAGCTCTGAAAACGGATTCTCCCTGATAAACCCCATATACGCTTCCTTTTCGGCATCGCAGAGAGTCCTTATGAAAATGACGGTATTCGTCCAGCTTTTTAGGAAAGCCTCGGTTGAACAGAGCGGATATCCGTCATTCTCATATCCCCTGTCATGAATATAGTTCATTACGATAAGCTCAAAAATTTCCTTAACGTCGGCTGCAAGATTGACTTCACAGAAGTCATAGCCTCCAAGCCCCTTTGATGAGGCTGTCAGGTTTGCCTCCCTGCATGCCTCATAGACAGAATTCAGAAATTTCTTAATCCTCTCTGCCGCAGGCCTGTCTTTTTCGTCCTTGGAATTCTTGATTCTCTCGAATTCCTCCTCGCTCTCTTCAAAATCATCTGCGGTATCCTCAATATCTTCATATTCTTCCATTTTTAAAAATGCCTCATCTCTTAAATATTTTTTCAATCTCCTGTTTTGAAAGCTTATGGGCAACAGGTCTTCCGTGAGGACAGAAGAAAGGTTCCTTCAGCTTCATCAGCCTGTTGAAAAGGGCTTTCATCTCCTCATGGCTTAATTTTCTGTTGGCCTTGAGCGCGCTTTTGCAGGCGGCAAGGCTTCTTAATTTTTCAAGAGGTACAATATCCCCCGAATCGCTTTCGTCGATAACAGCGTCAAGAGTATCCATTACAAATTCCGAAGGGCTTTCCCTGTCAAGAAAAAACGGAACTGAGCTTATTCTGAAGGAATTTCCGCCGAAATCCTCTATCTCTATGCCCATTGATGCAAACATATCGAGATATCTGCCCATAATCTCGGCTTTTGACGGAGGAAGCTCTATTATTTCCGGCACAAGAAGCCTCTGGACGGCGCCTTCATCACCCTTTGCCTGAAGCATCTCATACATTATCTTTTCATGGGCTGCATGCTGATCTATGAGAATGAATTCGTCATTGTATTCTGCTGCTATATATGTATTGAATATCTGGCAGTAAGGAACAAAAGAAGACTCTATTTCAAATTCCATCCTCTTTTCCTGCACAGCCTCTTCAACGGGCTTTACGATGATTTTTTCAGTAATTTGTGGAAGCTGTTTTTTTTCTTCAGGATATTCCGGAGTCTTGACAATCTCCTGAATCCGCTCTTCGACTGTTAATTGAGGATTATCCGGAAGCTGAGACTTTTCCTGTGGCTGGGATGGCTTCTCTGAAGGATTATGCATCTCTTCGCAATCCTCGTTTATGAATGAATTGAAGGCATCTGAGGAATTCTTCAGGATGCTGCTTATGAAAGACGAGACCCTTCTGCCTGATGACTGCCCGTCCTTCTCCCTGTCCGAACGCATCGGAGCCATGAAAGCCTCATTATTAACCGCTTTAGGCTGTTCTATGATTTCACCGGTCTCACAGTCATATTTCAGGCCATCCGGAGATTCAACAATATTTTCAAAATCAGGATCCCTGAATTTCCTGACACATTCATTAACCGCCCTTTTTACAAAGCCGTATATCTTCTGCTGGTCAAGGAATCTTATCTCAGTCTTTGCAGGATGCACGTTAACGTCTATCCTGTCTGCAGGAACCTTTATCTCTATAAAGGCAAGAGGAAAACGCTTCTGGGCAAGAAAAGGCGCGTATCCTTCTATTACCGCCTGAGACGTCTGAGTATTTTTGACAATTCTTCCGTTGACGGAAATCATTATGTCGTTTCTTGTGGAGCGATCCGTATCTGGAGAACAGAGTATGCCCGATACCTCGGCAATGTCGCATGAATTGCAGAATGAGAACATTCTTGCGTCCTGAATTCCCCATATCTGCCTGAGACAGTCCGTTTTTGTCATTGAAGACGGATAATTGAATATTGTTCTTCCGTTGTTTTTAAGACGGAAATGTATTCCTCTCTTTATTACGGCCATATGGGAGAGGAATCGGACAATATGGGAAACCTCATTTGCGGGAGTCTTTTGGAATTTTTTCCTTGCCGGAGTATTGTAAAACAGATCGGCAGCCTCAATGCATGTCCCCTTATCTCCAGCGGCGTCCTCTATGACAGGCCCTGCCCCGTCAATCACCAGTTTTG
>JAKSUM010000161.1 GCA_024409025.1 bacterium
TCTCTCTATATTTGCCGAGGTGGAGAGGGTCTTCATTAGGAATATTCCCCTTCCTCTTTCTGAGAACAGATCCGGTATCTCATCGCCTTTTCCTGTAGGATCGAAACCTCTTCCGTAGTCCTTTATTTTTACCATGATTTCGTCCGGCATGATTATGTAATGCAGATCAACTCCCTGATCCGATACGCCATGCTCGATTGCATTATCGCATGCTTCGCCTATTACAAGTACGAAATCATCAATCTCTTCCTGAGTCATATTGAGCCTTGCCGCAATTGCTTTAGCCTGCGCTCTTGCTATAAGCACGAATTCCCCTGTGCAGGGTATTTTAAGATCTAGATTGGAAGTGCGTTTTACTACCTCGTCCCATATTTTAAGGGAGTTCTTCTGATTCTCTATAAGCAGGTTCTGCCTCTCGATGAATTTCTTTGTAACGTCGATTGAGAATTTGTCCACCATTGCATTTATCTTTTTTACTATTGCAAATACAACAGAGACTGAGTCCGTTTTAGGTCCTTTGTTCTCTATCCAGTCAAGAATGACATTGCCTGTCATCTTTATTGCCTCAATAAGATCAAATGCGCCTATGTTTGACATTGCCCTTTTTTGGGCAACCTTTTCAGTGTATTTGAGAAAGTCCTCCGAAAGGGCATCCTCGTCTTTGCCGAGGTAGTCTGCCACATATTCTATGAATTTTTCCGTTGCGGTATCCGATTCGCTCGATGTTATATTGCTGCTTCTGTAGCTTGCGACCTCGCTGAAGTTACATGCCGTTATGTCTTTAGCTATGTTCTCGGCATTTGAAGCTATGAACTTTCTTATTTTTTCAATATCTTCTGTCATTGTTTTTTTCCTGTATTTCCTGACAGGGCAAGCCTTAATGCCTCTTCGGATTTCTGCCCGTCAGGCATTTCCGGATGTTTGTGGGGCGTCTGCCCTGGGCGCTCGTTATAAGATGGCCTGTTGCAGCCTGGGCATCCGCTGGTCATGAATCTCTTTCCTTTTTCCTTTTCTAATTCTTCCAGCCCGTATATTTTTTCTGAAAAGAATATTAATCCTTCTTTGATGCTTATCAGTCCGCCAAATCCTTTTTCCATGAGCCATGAGGCGAGCTGTAATTTCCTGTAATATGCCATTTCCGGCGGAGGGCAGTCCTTCATCTCTGTGCCCTTAATCGGCGTGAATGCAAACAGTCCTGTTCCGATTCCTCTTTTATGCATTTCTGTAAGGAAGTCTGCCATCTCTTCCTCTGTCTCTCCCAGTCCGGCTATAATATGAGTCCTGATACGTCCCGGAAATCTTTCGGCATTTCTTACAAGTATGTCCATTGTACTTCTGTAGGAAGCCTTTTTTATGGAACTGAAAAGCCTTTCGGATGCGCAGTCAATCGGAATCGATATAAACTCTGCGCCGGCATCTATGTATTTTTTTGCAGTCTCCTCGGAAACTGCTCCGGCAGAAACGCTTACCGGTATACTGCACATTCCTTTCAATTCCCGTATTAATGATGATGTCTTTTCTGACTGGCTGTTTTCGTATACTGTCTGAAAGCATGCCCTCTGCAGCTTTTTGGCTTCAAATGCTCTCTTTATACGCTCTGCCGTCTCTTTAAATTCGTATTCTGGCCATGATATCCTCGAAAGCATGCTCCCTTTATTTATCATGTTCCCTCTTGGACAGAAGGCGCATGATTTTGAGCATCTGCCTCCGGATATCAGGTATGCCGTAAGCGGAAGACAGCCGCATTTTGATTTGTTGTATCCCAAAAGCGTTGCAGTCCCGTATGAAACGCCCGTATTTAAAGGATGCAGCATTCTCTTGACTCCTTCAGGATTATTCCTTGTTCCGCCGCCTTTTCCCTTATTCTGGTCCCGGGCATTGCTATTCTTGAGAAACTGTATTTTATTGCCATATCGTCAAGCCTGTCGGAATATTCTCCTCTTGGATGCATACAGCCTGATATGAATTCTTCATCGGGCATTATCTCTCTTGCCTTGAAGAAGAATTTATCCAGCTCTTTAAGGGATGTAGGCTGGCATTTTCCGTAGGCGGTCCCTTTTGTCGGAATCATAACTAAGAACACAATCCTTCTGATTCCAAGGCTTTTGAGAATCCTTACTGATTCCAGCTCTCCTCTTATTTCTCCGCCGTAAAGGCCGATTGTCACATGGATATCAGGCTCGATGAAATTTCTTGCGTTTTCGACAAGTCTGACATAGTCTTTGACTGACCAGTCCGTATGATATGCTTCCTCTATTGTTCTTTTATCTGATACAAAGTCTATTGACAGGGCATCTATATGCGAAGCTGCCTTCTTGAGTTCCTCATGGGGGATAAGGCCTGCATGCGCATTGATTTTAGCTCCCCATGATTTTATTTTTATGAGCCTTTCGCAGTGCTTCTCGATTTCCACATACCCGTCCTTATTCATACCCCCGCTTATCAGAAATGACGAATAGCTTCTGATGCCTTTTTTTATTGTATCGGAAATGTCTTCCATTCCCTTTAGATAAATGCGCGAGTGGAAGCCAGGGGCGTTTGAAGAGGCTGTTACGGAAACGCTTTTTGTCCTGTCCGGAACTGCTATTGTTATTTCTTTCATTTGAAGGCTTTAAAAATCCCTCCGTTTAAGAAGGGATTCTGTCTTCCTTATTTTGGGTTTTTGCTCAGGTATATCTCTATGCCTTCGGCTATACCGTCAACTATCTTGTTTATGAAGTTATCGTCTGTCAGCAGATTGGCTTCCTCGGGATTGCTAATGAATCCGCATTCCACAAGGACTGCCGGCATTTTTGAATATGATGTTACATACAGCCGGTCCTTGACGGCTCCTCTGTCCTTCCTTTCGACCTTAGATATAAGCGAGAACTGTATGTCTCCTGCAAGCTCTTTGTCTGACGCCTTGCTCCAGTGGGTCGAAAATCCGCTGGCGCTGTAGTTTGCGCTGGCATTTATATGTATGCTTACGAACAGATCTGAGTTTTTGCCGGCGTTTACTCTGGCCCCAAGCTCTTCGTAGTCAGGGGAGCCCGCATATGAGACATCCCTGTCCGTCGTTCTTGTCATTACTACTGTAAAGCCTCTTCTGCGCAGCTTTTCCGCAAGCTTTAATGATATATTGAGCGTAACGTCCTTTTCAAGAAGGCCTGTTGTTCTGTTTACCGCGCCGCAGTCTCCGCCGCCGTGTCCGGGATCTATGCATATTACTACGCCTGCCGGATTACATTTTATTGCCCTGTCGTCGGTAAATCCGTATCCGGACATTAAAATAGAGGATGCCGCCATCTGCTGCTTGGAGAATCTTAATGTTATTGAAGACGGGCTTTCTTTTATTATTTCTAATTTGGCTGGAATTTTCAGATCTACAACCGCTCTTGAGCTGCCGCCCGGTCCCGGTTCGAATTGCGCCGCCCTTATTTTTGACGCAATCTGGCTGTCTGTCGCATATTCCTTCTGTGGCAGATCCATCTTGCAGGACGGTATGTCAAAGATGAATCTGTTGTCTGGCGACTTTATCCTCATCCATTTGTATGCGAACGGTTCTGTCGCTGTAAGCCTTATGTCGAGGAATTCGTCTCCTCCGGAAATGTCAAGGCTTTTAAGTGATGTTCTTGTCAATGTCATTTCAGGAATCTCGGAGGAGCCGACTCCGGAGGAGCTGATTCCTGCTTGACCTTTTGACTTGTCGGCATTTCCTTTCAGGCTTATTGCTTTATGCTTTCCGCTTCCTGCCTTGGGGATTTTTATTGCCTTGGGCTTTTCCGATTCTTCATTCTTTGATGATTTTGAGCTGTTATTTTTTGAACTGCCCGCTTTGCCAGATCTGTTTGCAGCGACAGATTTTGATATCTGCTTCAGCTGTGCTGAAATTGCTCCGTCAGCTTCCTTTTTTGCTGAGGCAAGACCTGTCCCTGTTTCTGATGAAAGTGAAAGCTCCGTTATAACCTCGCCATCTTCCACTCTTGCGCTTATTATTGCATCTTCAAATGCTGCGTCTGAAGGGAGCTTTACGGATTTAATCATAAATGCGCCGTTTATCTGAAGCGTTGTCCATTGGTCGCTTTCCGTTGTCTTGACAGATACATGTGCAAGAGAATTTGAGGACCGAAGTATAAGTGAGTTCCCTGATTTTTCTGCTG
>JAKSUM010000162.1 GCA_024409025.1 bacterium
CCGTAAACCTGTAGGGTTTATGCCGTTGCTTTCTTTTCAGCACAAAGCTTTATGCCGTTGAGATATTCTGCCTCCTTTTCTTGGCATTAATCGGAACGATGCGTTCGATCCCTCTGTCACTAAAGTGACATCTCCCTTTTCGAAAGGGCGACATAATACTAAGGCATAAATTTCAGGCTAAATTCATAGCCCGAAAATTGAATAATAAAGACAAGAATTTAAATAAAAATCTTGCATACGAATATTCCAATAATGTATAATTATATAAATACACATAAAGGCGGAATATAATGAACACTATAAATCCTGGATTTAGTCCAATTCCGTACAATCTGCTGCCTTCAGCAGAACCAGATTGTCAGTCAAAAGCCTTAGCTCTACCTGCAGAATCAAAGGAATCTGCAGAATTGGAAACGCCCTCAGATAAAACAGAAATATCTCTGTCAGAAGAGGCAGGCGAAAGCGAAACACAGTTAAAATCAAAATTTGAATCACTGAAATCTAAAGCAAATTCATTCATATCAGATGTTTCCGATCTTGCCGGAGAAGCTAAGGGTAAAGTATCACCTTATGTCAAGGATGCAAAAACCTTTGCATCAAAAAACGCTCTTGAATTTACAAAAGACGTGGCAAAAGGAATAGCCAAATCAGTATGTGAAGAAGTGGCTGAAGCCATGTCCTTTGGATACTACGCATACAAATCAGTAAAAAGCGCCCTTGGTTTTTCAAAAGGCAAGGCAGCTGCCAATGTTGAAAAACAGGCAAGCGAAACAATGGGGCTCGTATCAGGAGCATGCAATATAGCAGGAATGTTTATTCCCGGTTTCAGCACAGCAGGAACAGCCATAGGCGGAGCTAAGAGAGAACTGGCAAAAGCCGTAAAAAAAGGCGAAATAACAGCTGAAGAAGCCCAGTACGCAGTCAACCACTCCGTCGGAGCCCCTATTGCCGGAGCAACAAAGCTCGCCGGCAAAATAGAAGATATGATAGAAACAAAGAAGGGCGGAGCAAAAGCCCTGCCCTTTGAAGAAAAAACAGCAGAGACGGAAAATACTGCAACACTCAAATCATCAGGCAAAGCATTTGCAATATCAACTGGCGCCGCAATAGGAGCGGCTACAGGAGCTGCAGCCGGATCCACGGCAGGAGCTATAGCAGGAGCGGCAATAGCAGGGCCTGTTGGAGCTGTTATAGGAGCGGCAGTAGGCAAGCTTGCGACAAGAACAATAGCTGAAAGCATAGGCGGAAAGATAGGCGCTAAAATCGGTGATAAAATAAACTCAAATAATCAAGAACAGACTAAGAGCGCACAGCAGCCTGCTGAAATAAAAGCAGAAAACAACTATTCAACGGAACCTAAACAGAATTAAAATTCAAGGTATAAAAATAATGAAAATACAAATTCTTATCTCTTTTCTTTTAGCCTTTATAGTGCTGACCTGCCAAGCCTCATATGCACAGCCTATAAGACTTAGCGGCGGCGGGACCATAAATATTCCGAGCAATTGGAAAACAGAATATAAATATGGCGCAACAGTAGCATATGAAGAACCTGATTATAAATCTTTAGAAAACAAAAACAGTACGGATTTTTCATATTCAATGACCATAATGTCAACAGTATCAATTGATTTACCTCAAGAAAATACAACAATAGAACAGTACGCACATACTATTGTTGCAGGTCAGAATTCAAAGCTCGCAAGAGAGCTCCAGGCAACCTTAGGAACTCAGATAAAAAACGGATACGTTACTATAAACGGAGTAAAATATTTCATATCTGAAAACTTCAACAGCATGATGAAAGGCCATACCTGCGAAGTAATCACATATTCAGGTATTATAAATAATAAAATCTACACATTTATGTTTGTAAACTCAAGTATAAATCAAGGAAGCAAAAGAGGCGCTTTTTATCATATAATGACAACCTTCAGGCCTTAGTCATAAAAAAACAGCCCTCCGCATAAGGAAGGCTGTTTTTTTTATTGCTTTATTTAATTCTCTTTAATGCTTTTCCAAGGTCGTCAAGCATAGGCTTAGCGGAAACGGACGAACCTACCGCCATATTCATCCAGGCGTCAGGAGTCAGATTTCCCTGAACGCACATTCTTTCCATCTCCTTGGCAAGATTCTTCCCCTTAACATAATCCTCTATCTGATAGCATATTATATGCCCGATAGGATAATTGGGAAGATACATTCCGCAGTCTATCATGTGAGAATATACGGCAAGAAGCTCACAGTCCTTACCGCCAAGAACAGGTTCGTAATACTTGTTCCAGACTTCCCTTGCAATCTTTCTTACAGCAATATTAAGCTCTCCAGGAGTAGCATTAGGATTGGCATACATCCAGCGCCATGCCTTCATCATAACAAGAGAGACTCCGCTTATTTCATAGGTCTTCCAGAAGGAGCTGACAGCATTCATATCATCAGATGCCTTTCCGCCCTTTACTCCGAGAAGCTGCAGATCCCTTGACTGGAATACGAATGCAAAGGCTTCAGTAAATGCAATATTAGGTATTCCTGAAATAAGGGTATTGTCTATAAGATTCATGGAATGAACCTGCTCTACACAATGGCCAAGCTCATGGATTGCAACATTGTATGACTTGTAGTTCATCTTGTCATTATTAAATCTGGTGCGCAGATGAGCATTAAATTCCCTGCCTTCTGCACCCATAGCATGTCCGGCTCCCCTTGCAGGATCGACATCGATTTTTGTCTCAAGCCATTCTGCCTTTCTCTTCTGGAAGCCGAGCTGTTCGAGGATTGCGGGTATGCCCTGCTGGAAGGCAGCCCTGTCAGGATACTTGGCGGCAACAATCTTATCAAGCTCAGGCTCGCTTATGGATGTTTCGCTCTCAAATCCGTTATACCAGATGTCAAAAGGAAGAAGCTTTCTGCCAAGCCTTTTTTCAATAAGCTTTCCGACATCCTTTGCATAAGGAGACGAAGAAACTGAAAGAAGAAGATTCTCAACATCCTTTTCGGACATCTCAAGCTCTCCGTTGAAATGCCTGTCAATAGCCGTCTTATTCACAGAGTCATAAGCATCAAGCAGTTTTTCTCCGTCGAAAACTTCCTTTAAAAGGGCATATCTCGTGTCGGGCTCTCTTTCCGCCTTAATCTCTTTGCCGTTTTTATCAAACACCCTGTTTGAATAAGGCATCCAGTCGTATTTGTCCGAATTAACCATGCACTGGGGAATCTCCTGAGCAATGATTCTCTCCATGACCTTCTGTATCATCTTCTGCTTGTCTATTGCAGACTTGGAGCCTGATTTATATTCGCCCTTAAGATCATCTCTAAGCCCCCAATGGCTGATAAGCTTAAGGCCTTCAGGGAAAAGCCTATTTCCATCTTCAGTCAGAAGATTATTCATATAGATATTATACGAAGAAATATAAGTATCGGCATGGATATATGCGGAGTTCTTCTTCTGAAGGATATCTGCAGGAACTCTGAGTGCAAATTTTTCGGCAAGCCTCGTCTCAGCCCAGTCATCACGGCTCCATTTTCTCCAAGAGGAATTCTTCTCTTCCAAAGTCGTGACCGGATAATTTAACAGGGCGTCAAATGCTATCTTAGTCCTAAAATACTCTTCAGAAAGGAAAGAAGGAATGGATATCTCTCCGAAAAGCATATCAATGGGCTGTATATCTCCAAGATCAAGCTGTATCCTCTCTCCAAGAAGCCTTGATATCTCTCCAGAATGGCCATTTATCACATTAAAATTATACTCGTATTTTCTCAAAAGAGACTTATCCGCATCCGGATTATAGTGGGCTATGCAGAACTTTTTGAAGTCCTCCTCGCTTCCGTCTTCCTTATTCCATACGGAAGCAGCCTGTGAAATGCCCCTCTCGATATGCTTCTTATATTTATCTCCGTATTTCTGAGAAAGAGCTGTAACAGCCGCATTTTTTGTCTTTACGGATATGAAGCCTGAATCAGCATATACGGAAGGCGCTGCAAAACCAATCATAAAAGCAAGCGCTATCAGAAAAAATATTTTTTTCATGAAAAATCATCTCCATTTAAAAGATGTTAGAAAAATACATTGTGAACTACCCACCACCTAAAGGAAGTGGGCTTCGTAGAGCCTTCGGCTCTTTCTAAGAAGTTTGAT
>JAKSUM010000163.1 GCA_024409025.1 bacterium
GTTGTATGCCGTGAAGATATGACGAAAAAGCATCGGGGATTGCCGAGATTGCAAAGAGAATAAGCAGGGATATGGAGCACTTTTATGTGGGAGCAGAGCATGTGGCTCTTGCCGCCATTGAAGCTGATCCGTCCCTTAAAGATGCCATTTCTTCTGCCGGAGTCGATTTTAATGCTCTTAAGGAGGCTGTGAAGACTGTTGCCACGCCGGGCAGCAGGGATTTTTCTCATCAGCCTGAGACCCCCAGATGCAGGGTTGTTATGCGTTCTGCCGAGAGGGTTGCCGAATCTTTGAGGGCATATAAGATTGAGCCGGTGCATTTTCTTATATCGGCTCTCAGAACAAAGGGGGTTTTCTGCATTTCCCTTAAGGAATTCGGAGTCAGCCCGTCGGAGCTTGAATCGAGGCTTTCTTCCGCATGTGGGGGAGGTTCATTTTCCTCGGGCAGCGTAGGGAGCGTGAGTGTTAACCCTAATGCTCCTTTGGCTGACGGCGCATCCAAAAAAAGTGAAGGCGGCGGAAAGGAGGGCAAGCTTCTCAGCAAGTTTGCCAGAAACCTTATCGATGTCGTAAAAAGCGGTAAGACCGATCCTGTCGTCGGAAGGGATGAGGAGATCAGACGCATTCTCCAAGTGATATCCAGAAAGGGTAAAAACAATCCCGTATTGACCGGAGAAGCAGGAGTCGGTAAGACGTCTGTCGTTTTGGGGCTTGCCCAGAGAATTGCGGAGGGAAGGGTTCCGGAATCCATAAAAAATAAGATTATTCTTGATTTGCCTATGGCCGGTCTTGTCGCTGGAGCAAAGCATAGGGGTGAATTTGAGGAACGCCTTCAGGAGATTATGAAGGAAGTTGCCGAAAATCCGAACATTATCGTTTTTATAGACGAGCTTCATACCATAGTCGGAGCCGGTAAAACGGAAGGATCCATGGACGCGGGAAATCTTCTGAAGCCCATGCTTGCAAGAGGCGAATTCCCGATTATAGGAGCCACTACGACTGACGAATACAGAAAATATATAGAGGCGGATCCCGCCCTTGAGCGCAGGTTCCAGCCTGTTTATATATGTGAGCCATCCGAAGAGGATACCTTCAAGATGCTCCAGGGCATAAAGGGAAAATACGAAAAGCATCACGGGGTCACATTTGAGGAAAAGGCTGTGCTGGCAGCGATAAAGCTCTCCGTCAGATATCTTCCTGACAGGAACCTTCCGGATAAGGCGATTGATCTGCTTGATGAGGCTGCTGCTAAGGTCAAGATGAATGCCGCTGAGAATCCCGGTGCCAAATGCGTAATAGATGAGGAGGCTGTCGCCGAGGTTGTTTCTCTCTGGACCGGTATTCCTGTTTCGAAGCTTACAAGCGAGGAAAAGGAGAGGCTTTTAAAGCTTGAAGAGCATCTTCAGAAAAAGGTTATAGGGCAGGACGAGGCTATTTCTATTGTCGCCCAGACTATCAGAATGGTACGCATGGGCCTGAGCAATCCTAACAGGCCTGGAGGCATTTTCCTCTTCCTAGGGCCTACCGGTGTAGGAAAAACCGAGCTTGCCAAGGCTCTTGCTGATTTCATGTTCGGGAGCGAGAAGGAGATGATCCGCCTCGATATGTCCGAATTTATGGAAAAGCATGCCATTGCAAGAATGATTGGATCGCCGCCAGGATATGTCGGGCATGAAGAGGAAGGCCAGCTTACAAGCTCTGTAAGGACAAAGCCTTATTCCGTTGTTCTTCTTGATGAGATAGAAAAGGCTCATCCGGACGTTTTCGATCTTTTCCTTCAGGTCTTTGACGACGGAAGGCTTACTGATTCCAAGGGAAGGACTGTTAATTTTACAAATACCGTAATTATTCTCACTTCCAATATAGGGGCCAGCAAGGTAGACTCGTCAGGAGATTCTGTTATTGTCGACGCAAGGGATCCTGAAGTCCGGGAACAGGTTATGCGCGAGCTTCGCAAGCATTTCCGCCCTGAGTTCATAAACAGGATTGATGAGATAATAGTTTTCAATCCTCTTGAAGAGGCTGCACTGAAGGGTATTGTAAACATTACCGTCTCTGAGATTGTCAAGAGGGTCAAGGAGAAGGGAATTACCCTTGATTTCGACCAGAGCGCTTTTGATCTCTTTGTGGCAAAGGGCTATAACAGGGCATATGGGGCAAGGCCTCTTAAGAGGGCTGTCCAGACATATCTGACAAAGCCTCTTGCGGAAAAGATGCTTCAGCTTGAGCTTGGAGAGGGGATAACATACGATATAAGGGCGTTCGGAAATGGTGACAGGCTTGAGTTTAATGTCACGAGAACCTCATCTCCTTCTTATGCGCAGTCTCCGGTGCAGGATTATGAGCCAGAAACGGAGCAGTTTGGAAGGACGGAGTTTAAAAGGGGTGGCTTTGACATGGACAATCCTTCTCAAGGACTGAGAAGGGGCGGTTTTGATATGGATAATCCTCCCCAGAGCATGACAGGCACTTTTATTTCATAGATATGGATATAAGGGATATTTTACGGCAGGCTAGGACAAGGCTTCTTGAGGGTGATTATGATTCTGCGCTAAAGCTGTATCTTGAAGCTGTGGAACAGAATCCTGACAGCCTTGCTGCCCTGAACGCGTTAGGATTTATTCTGTATTTCAAAAACGATACGGAGCGGGGATTTGGATTCTGCAGAAGGGCTGTAGAGCTTTATCCGGATGATGCGTATGCAAGGAAGGGGCTTGGCCTTTATCTTGAAAGGATGGGGCATTATGAGGAAGCCGTAATGTCAGTGCGCAAGGCAATAGAGCTGGATCCGGATTTTGTTGATGCTTATCATGATCTTGCCTTTATTTTCTATAAGGCCGGCGATTTCGATTCTGCAAGGGAATGGCTTGCAAGAGGCGCTTCGAAATGTCATGATGCCCGATATCGCAGAGTGTTTGACAGGTTTTTTTCAAAACTTGACGATATTTCTCCAAGATAAGAAGGGAAAAGGCGTTTTTTATTGAATTTATCCAGAATACACAAAATTTTAAGTGTTGAAAGGATATAAAAAGATGGCCGCTAATGTTGATACTGGTAAGTGCGTAGCATGCGGAGCATGTGAGCAGGTTTGCCCTGTAGAGGCAATTAAGGTTTCTGATGCCGCTTCAGTTGATGAGAGCGTATGCATAGAGTGCGGAGCATGTGTAAATGAGTGCCCTGCAGAAGCTATTTCTCTTCCGTAGTCAGATAGCTCTTAATAGCTATGAATATTGACAGTGTCTCAAAATAAGGATTTTTCTGCATCTTGCGGGAACTGTCATAGAGAAATGAAGATTTTGGACATTGCTGTCTTTTTGGATAGTTGATGTCCTTTTTTTTTCCTTGAATTATATCAAGGTTGTTTTTATCTGCCGCTGGAACGCGCGGCTGTCAGCCCGCTTGATTATGAGAGCGGGAAGCCTCCTGCCTTTGCCTGTTTATTTGGGCTCGGTACGGGGCATGTTACAAGAAAGTATTCCGAGGAGGGATTGTCTTTGGCTAAGATAAAATGCCCGTCATGCTCTGCAGAAGCTGACGATACGATGCTTTTCTGCCCGAACTGCTTTAATGAGTTCGACAAGCCTGCTGCTTCATCTTCAGGCGGAGCTTCTTCCGCAAGCTCTGATTCTTCTTCAGGAGAAGAGGACGGGATTATTATATGTCCTTCTTGCGGTGAGAAGTCGTCAAAAGGCACGCTTTTCTGTCCTTTCTGTTTCAGTGAATTTGATGAAAGCGGAAATTCCGGCAGTCAGCAGGAGCCTGATTATGACGAGGATGTGGATCCTTCTCTTCTTATTGACAAGAGATATGTGATAACAGAGACATTCAAGGATGGGGCTTCTCTTTCAATAAAGAAGGTAAGGGACAGGGGTGATGCCGAGTCTGCCTATTCATTAAGGGAGCTTCAGCTGCCGGGCGATTCGGACATATCTCAGGAGGACGCGTCTGCAAGGTTCGATTCCGCCGTATCGGATATACTAAAGATATCGCATCAGGGGGCTGCGAGGGTTTTTGACTATTTCAAAAATGAAAACGGCTTCTATATTGTATATGATTTTATAGAAGGCCTTACACTTACGA
>JAKSUM010000164.1 GCA_024409025.1 bacterium
AACTTACAATATCTCGATGTGTTTGAGTATATTTGAACACATTTTAAGTAGCAGAAAAGCAATGGAAAAATTCTTTAAAACAGCCTCTTTAGCCATAGTATCATGCTTGGCAGCCGGCCTCTTCTGTTCCGGCAGCGCAATTGCGGAAACAAAAACCGCTCCGCAGCAGAAAGCTCCGGCAAAAGCCTCTGAAGTCAAATCAGTCAGTATAAAGACAGGGGATATCGAATTCTCCCTTCCCGAAGGATATGCCAAAAAAAGCTCGTCAGGCAATGAGACCACATACAAGAGCAAGACGTCAACAGGCGAAGTAACGGTTATTAAGGCAGGCAAAATAAAAGATAATGACTATAAGCTTTTAAAGCACCCCATAATCAAAAAACACCTCAACGGTCAAATCGGCGGTGATATGCAGTGCGCAATCAATCAGTTCAAGGCTGAAGGCGTAAATGCGGCAAATCTCACATGCATGAGCGAGGACGGACAGAAATCGGCAGACATATACAAGATTGATTCTTCAAACTCATCATATATAATAATCGTAACGCCCCTCGGAAGCGATGCGAGACTGATAAGAAGAACCTTAAAAATACATTAAGACAAAAAAACAGCCTGCGCTATGCAGGCTGTTTTTTTACATATAAAATTCAGGAGCAGATTCGCTGACGAAAGGAGATTTCCTGTCTTTTTCAGACAGGACAGGAGCTATATCGCCCCAATCAATACCAATGTCAGGATCGTTCCATCTTATTCCTCCGTCATGCTCAGGAGAATAAAAATCATCCGTCTTATACATTACTTCGCAGTTTTCCTCAAGGGTCAGGAAAGCATGTCCAAAACCTCTTGGGATAAAAATCTGTTTTTTATTTTCAGCCGACAGCTCCACTCTTATCCACTTAAGATAATCAGGAGAATCCTTTCTCAAATCGACGGCATAATCATAAATCCTTCCAGCCGTGCATCTTACAAGCTTTGCCTGACATGACGGATTCTTTTGAAAATGTATCCCCCTAAGCGTATGGACCTGAGCCGATTTGGAATGGTTATCCTGAACAAAATCACATTTAATTCCCAGTTTTTCAAGAGTCCTCTTTGAATAACTCTCAAAAAACCATCCCCTGTCATCTCCCCAAACCTTTGGAGAAAGAATAAATACGCCCTTAAGGGCTGTTTCTTCAATCTGCATAAAAAACCCCTTTCTTCAATAATTGCATTATATCACAAGAAAGGGAAAAATTCATATAAAAAGAAGATATTTCATCTAAAAGAACAACACATAACATATGAAAGGCTGAAAAAATGATAAAGGCTGAAGAGCTTACAAAATATTACGGGCAAAAATGCGCGCTCGACCATGTCAGCTTTGAAATAAAAAAAGGAGAAGTTGTCGGTCTGCTGGGGCCAAATGCCGCAGGAAAGACGACAACAATGAGAATCCTTACAGGCTATTTTCCACCGACCTCAGGGAAAGCGACTGTAGCCGGATTCGATATGTCATCAGATCCGCTGTCTGCAAGAAAAAAGACCGGATATCTGCCAGAATCAGTCCCCCTTTACATGGATATGACAGTAGAAGAATTCCTATTTTTTGCAGCAGAAGCAAAAGGTCTCAAAGGCGGAACGATTAAGGAAAGGGTCAAAAAAGTAATCGAGGAATGCAATCTGCCCGAATATGCGTCAAAACAGATAAAGACGCTTTCAAAGGGATATAAACAGAGAACCGGCCTTGCCCAAGCAATAATCGCATCTCCTGAGGTGCTTATACTTGACGAGCCGACAGTGGGTATGGATCCAAATCAGGTAATAGAGATAAGAGACATAATAAGAAGGCTGTCGGAAAATTCGACAATAATACTGTCATCGCACATTCTTGAAGAAATAGCCAAGACATGTTCAAGAATCATAATCATGAACAGAGGAAAAATTCTTGCAACCGGAACCCCAGAGAAGCTTTCCGAACAGATGGAAAAATCCGACAAAATATATTTCGAGCTTAAAGGCGACAAGGATAAGGCTGCAGGCATAATATCATCAGAAAAAGGCATATCCTCATGCAGGATTACAGAAGATGAAAAAGCGGATAACGGCAGCTTCGGAATTGAAGCGATATCAGAAAAATCGCCGGAGATAAGAAGCAGAATCATCAAAGCTCTTGCGGAAGCAGATATAGACATATACCAGATGAAGCTTGAAAAAATGAATCTCGAACAGATCTTTACGGAAATAGTAAAAAAAGGCGGCACAGAAAAAAAATGACGGCCATACTAAAAAAAGAATTATCATCCTACTTTAAATCATTTACCGGATATATAACGGCCGCCGCGCTGGTAATGATATCCGGATTCCTTTTCTACCTCAGAACAATATATTATGCGGAACAGAGCGCCATAATGGCAGGAGCGCCTCCAGGAATGGCTCCAAACATAAATTTCAACAAGGCAATCCTCGCCTCTCTCCCGTCAACGGCAATATTCATAGCTCTTTTTTTCGTTATACCCGTCATGACCATGCATATATTCGCCGAGGAAAAAAAGACAGGCACTCTTGAGATGCTTTTTACATATCCGATAACGGAAATGCAGCTTATAGCCGGCAAATACCTCAGCTGCCTTGCAGCAATACTTCCAGGCATACTTCTTACCGGCATATTTCCATTCTTTCTCATAAAATTCATGCCAGGAATGGATCTCGGATATCTTGCAGCCGGATATACAGGCGTGATACTCGCATGCATGGCAGGCACGGCAATAGGAATGTGGGCATCCTCCCTCTCAGGCAACCAGATAATATCCTGCATAGCCAGCGTCGGAATCTTCCTTCTGTTATGGCTTATAGGCGGACCGGCAGACCTGATGACAGGCCCGTTCAGCGAATTCCTGAAAGCGGCATCCTTTGCAAATAATATGGAAAATTTCACTAAAGGGGCGATAGAGCTGCCCTCGGCAGCATACTTCATAGGCATTGCCGCATTCTTCATCTATCTTACATATTACAATCTTGCCTCGCGCAAATGGAGGGGCTGAGCTATGAAACAATCAACAAAATACGAGCTTAATGCCGCGCTGTCAATAATAATAGCAGCCGCCATTATAGTAGTCTGCATGATGATATGCTACCAGCATCCTGCAAAATGGGATCTTACAAAAACGAGGGAAAACACACTATCGGAACAGAGCTCGGAATTAATAGCAAAGCTCCCTGTCAAAATGACGGCAACAGTATTTACTGACGACAAGGGAAAAAGAAAAAGAGCGGACAACCTCCTCAGTCTCTATAAGTCATGCGGGAAAAATTTTGAATACAGATTTATAGAGCCTAACAAGAATCCCGCTAAAACAGAGGAATACGGAGTAACGACAGATCCGAGCATCTACTTAGAGACGGACGGCAGCAAAAGGGAAAAAATAACGGAGCTTACTGAAGAGAAAATCACAAACGCAATGGCCAGGCTGCTCGTCACAAAGGAAAAAACGGTATACTTCCTGACAGGCCATGGAGAGATGAAGTCAGGAGATCCTGAAAATATCAATTCAATAGACTATTTTAAAACAGCACTCGAAAAAGAGATATATACGGTAAAAACGTTAAATCTCATAGAATCCGGAAAAATACCGGAAGACGCATCAATAATAGTAATAGCCGGCCCCTCATCAAAGATTTTTCCAAAGGAAACGGAGCTTCTTGAAAGCTATATGAACAAAGGCGGCAAGACACTCTGGCTGACAGGCGGAGAATTTCCCGCAGAAAACAGAAAAATCTTTGACAAATACGGATTTTCAATTCTAAAAGGGCACATAATAGACAAGACCGCATCAATGCTCGGCGCGGATCCGTCAATCACAGTAATTCTTACAGCTGCAGCATCGGACGTGACAAAAGGCTTTATCAACCTTAAAAGCATGTACATAATGCCCATGTGCTCGGCATTCAAATTTGAGAAGACAGTCGAAGGGACAACTGTCATCCCCGTACTGAGCACATCAGCAGGCTGCGAGCTGTCAGTGAAAAATACGGATAATAATATTCCGGACGGGATATATGCGGCAGGGCTCACA
>JAKSUM010000165.1 GCA_024409025.1 bacterium
TTTTTGTATTATTATCATTTCCTGTCCAAACCACGCATGCAAGCTGGGGAACAAATCCTGCAAACCATGCGTCCCTGAATTCGTCAGTAGTTCCGGTTTTGCCTGCGGCAGGCCTTCCGATATATGCGGCCGTTCCAGTTCCGCTTTCAATAACGGTCCTCATAATCTCGGACATTGTATATGCGGTGGATTCGGCTATAACCTGTTCGGCAACAGGCCATCTGTGATCCTCTATAACCTGTCCCGAAGAATCGGTTATAAGCTTTACGGCAACTGGCTCATATCTCATGCCACCGGCAGCAAGCACTCCATAGACAGATGCAAGCTCAAGAGGAGTCACAACTCCGCTTCCCAAAGCAAGAGAAAGGTGGGGCTCAAGAGGCTCACGGATTCCAAGCCTTGCAGCATAATCAATGACAGTGTCTATTCCGAGCATATCCATCATCTTGACAGCCGTAACATTTCTTGACCATTTAAGATTATCCCTAATGCTCATTCCGCCCTTAAAGCTTCTGTCACTGTTCTGTGGAGACCATATCATTCCGTCCCCCATTCTATATGAGACAGGAGCGTCTACAAGCGTAAAATCAGGAGAATAACCGGTATCAATGGCCGCAGTATAGATAATGGGCTTGAATGATGATCCGGGCTGTCTCTTTGCCTGCCATGCCCTGTTGAACTGATCGGTCTCCGAATATCCGTTTCCGCCAACAAGAGCCTTTATATAGCCATTTCTCGGATCTATGGCAACAAGAGCCGCCTGAGAAGCGTTCATATACTGATCCTTGGCCATCTGGATGCCCCTCTGGACAGCCTTTTCGCCAATCCTCTGCATCTTTATGTCAAGAGTAGTGTATATTTTCAGACCTCCCCTATACAGAAGGTCGTCGCTGTACTTCTGAGACAGCTGCTTGAGGACATATGAAGTGAAATACGGATACTTCATCATCTGGAGCTCCGATTTTTTCGGAGCATAGACCATCTTCTCCTTGAGAGCCTCATCCATCTCCTTTTGAGTTATGAATTCGCACTCTACCATCCTTTTTAGCACAAGCTTCTGTCTGATAAGGGCAGATTCCTCATCTATAAAAGGAGAGTAGTCGCTGGGGGCCGGAGGAAGACCGGCAATCAGCGCGCTCTGAGGAAGGGTCAAATCCTTGGCATGCTTGCCAAAATAAGTCTGTGCGGCAGCCTCTATTCCATAAGCTCCGGAGCCGAAATATATCTGGTTAAGATATCTCTCAAGAATCTCATTCTTTGTAAAACGCCTTTCAATCTGAAGGGATATTATTATTTCCTGTATTTTCCTATGTATGTTTTTCTCAGGATGAAGGAAAATGTCCCTTGAAAGCTGCATGGTTATCGTGCTGGCGCCCTGTGAAGCAGATCTTCCCTTAAAGTCGGCAACAACAGCTCTGGCAATCGACTTGACATCGATGCCGGGATGGGTATAGAATCTCGAATCCTCGCTTGCAACAATGGCATTTTTCATGGAAGCGGGAATCTCATCAAGCGGAACCCAGTATCTGTTTTCCTTGAAAAGAGTTCCTATAACAGTTCCGTCCGAAGCATATATAATAGAAGTCTCTGACGGCTCGAATTTTGCAAGATCCTCAACATTCGGGAGATCTTTTCCGCACGAATTAATGATAATTATTACGCCGGCAATAGCGGCTATAAGCAGAAAAAGAAACAGATAGCAGAATACCAGCAGGATCTTTATGAATATCCTTTTTTTCTTTTTAGGCTTGGCAGCAACCGGAGTTTTTTCAAGGTCCTTCTTAGGGACAGGGCTACTGTCGAACGACGTCTTCTGAGTTCCCATCATCGTTCCTTTCAAAAGCTCCTGCCTTCATATCCTTATAAACGGAAGCAAGCACTCCGTTTATAAACTTGCCGCCCTCCTTGTAGCAGAATAACTTTCCAAGCCTTACAGCCTGCTCAATTGCAACTTCAGGCACTATATCATATATATTTCCGCCATAAAGCATTTCAAAAACGGCTATCTTAAGAATCACGGCTTCCGTATTTCCGATCTCAAGATACTGCCAATTGACAAGTCTGTCATCGATTATCTTCTCAAGCTCTTCAGAATGCTCATAAACGCCGTCAACTATTGAATGGACAAACCTGATAAAGTCCTCATCCTTAAGATATGATTCAATATAGCCAAGCTCATTAACGACATACAGCAGTTTTTCCTTGTCATACTCGGCAAACATATGCTCAAGAAACTCAGAATCTATGCTGGAAAAAGCATTCTCCCTTGCATCCTTAAGCTCAACTCCTCCGACTTTAATCTGGAACAGCGCATTTACGGCCATTATTCTTCCGATAAAGCGCTTTTCCGAGACTTTAAGCTTTATAGCCTTCTCCTGAGACTCAGCAGATTCAACAGCCTCTGCGGCATCCGAAATCTTTTCCATAAATAAAAAAACCTCACTTTTTAATTCCGGAAACAATTCTGTCCAGTCCGGCATAATCCTTTATAACTGATATGTCCGAAAAGCCGGCATTCTCGAACATCCGGCGGATTTCCTCCGCCCTTGCAGAATTAATTTCAATAGCAAGAACTCCGCCCTCTTTAAGATAATGGGGGGCAGAATCAATTATTTTTCTTGAAGCATCCGTACCGTCCGCTCCGGAAAAAAGAGCCTCATGAGGCTCAAAATCAGCAACATCTCGAGGAATCCGCTCCCCAATGCCTATATATGGAGGATTTGAGGCGATAGCTCCAAACCTGACGCCTTCAGGTATATTGGAAAACATATCACCTAAAAAGAATCGCATCCTGCCATCAACCCCGTGCTTTTTCGCATTATTTTCAGCAACGGATAATGCTCCCGAGGATATATCTGAAGCATAGACCTCGCAATTACGATCATAAACCGCAACAGATATTCCTATACAGCCGCTTCCACAACATAAGTCAAGCATCGGATCCCTGTTTTCAGAAGGAAGAGAAAGAATGTGCTCGCAAAGAAGCTCGGTCTCAGGCCTAGGTATAAGGCATTTTGCCGATACCTCAAAATCAAGGGACATAAATTCCCTATGTCCCGTTATGTATGCAAACGGCTCCCCTGATGCCCTTCTTCTTATAAAGGAAGCATATCTTGCCGCCTCATCAAAGGACGCCTGTCTCCTGAAATCCATAATAACAGAAGTCCGGCTGCGTCCGGAGGCCTCGCAAAGAAGGCCCATGGCATCAGACTCACAGCATTCCTCGGAATAAAGCGCAAGAATCCTTCTTGCACAGGCGAAAAGGGACGAATAGGAAGGCATCATTCCTGCTCGACCGCAAGAGCCTTCTTCTGGGCCTCAAGAGCGAGATCATCGACAATAGCGTCAATATCACCTTCCATGACAAGCTCTATATTATGAACGCTGAAACCGATTCTATGATCTGTGATTCTGCTCTGAGGGAAATTATAAGTCCTGATTTTTTCGCTCCTGTCTCCGGAACCGACCTGCATTTTTCTTGCGCTGGCCATATTATTGGACTGCTTTTCCTGCTCGACCTCAAGAATCTTGGCTCTGAGCAGCCTCATAGCCTTCTCCCTGTTCTGATGCTGTGAACGCTCATCCTGACAGGCGACGACTATTCCGGTAGGGATATGTGTGAATCTTACTGCGGATTCGGTCTTATTGACATGCTGGCCGCCTGCTCCTGACGAGCGGTAAGTGTCAATCTTAAGATCAGACATGTTAATCTGGACATCTACCTCATCAGGCTCAACAAGCACTGCTACCGTGACTGTAGATGTATGAACCCTGCCTGATGATTCAGTCTCAGGAACTCTCTGCACCCTGTGTACGCCGCTTTCATATTTAAGCCTTGAATAGACGTTCTTTCCGGTAATAGAGAATACAACCTCCTTGACTCCGCCAAGTCCGGTCATATTGGAGTTTATTATATCGGTCTTCCAGCCCTTCTTCTCCGCATATTTGCAGTACATTCTGAACAGCTCGCCCGCAAAAAGCGCCGCCTCATCTCCGCCGGCTCCGCCTCTGATTTCCATTATGATGTCCTTTTCAT
>JAKSUM010000166.1 GCA_024409025.1 bacterium
TTCTTTGCCTCTTCTCCATGGAATACTGTAAATTTTAAATTTCTGCTTTTCTTTTTCATCGGAAAATCATCATTTCAGGCACATCTGAAGCGCTTCCGTCCTGTGTTTTTTCTCTTCTTCCATTATGCAAAGTTCGTCATAGAAGCTTCCGGCGCTTTTTGTTATGTCGCCAGCTCCCATTGATATTACAAGATCTCCGGAAGTCAGCTCGCCTTTTATCAGATCAAACGCTTCCTTGGGCGTATCGGCAAAACCTACCTTCATTGCGGGGTTCTTTTTCTTTATAAGTTCAGCCACCATTCTTCCGTTTATTTCCGGATCGGGTTTTTCGCATGACGCGTATATTTCTGTTATTACCGTTATGTCAGCTTCTCCGAATGATTCTGAAAGCTCTTCAAGAAGGTATTTTGTTCTGGAATATCTGTGAGGCTGGCATATGGCTATTATGCGTTTTGCTCCTCCGGTACCTGCGGCATGTATGGCTGCTTTGATTTTCGACGGATTATGCGCATAGTCGTCAACTACAGTGACTCCCATTGACGTGCCGAGGATTTCAAATCTTCTCTTCAGTCCGCCGAATGATGAAAGCGCCATGATTATGTCCTCTGGCTTGAGACCTTCATGAAGGCATACCGCTATACATGCAAGAGCGTTCTGGATGTTGTGTCTTCCCGGAACCTGAAGCTTCAGCTCTCCTGATTTCTTCCCGTTGATTATGATGTCACAGGAGGAGCAGAAGCCCTCCATATTGATATTTTCCGCTCTGATGTCAGCCTCATGATCTATCCCGTAGGTTATGACCTGCCTGCGTACCTTGCCTATAATATCTCTTGCTTCTTTGTTGTCTGCACATATTACGGCGCATCCGCCTTCTGTTATCCTTTCAGTAAAGCTTATGAATGTCTCGGATATTTTTTCCATGAGGAGCTTTTTGTCGTCACGGTAGAGCCTCCATGGCTTTACATTGAGATTTACGTCTGAATCTATGTTTGTGATTACTGCGACTGTTGGAGAAAGGCAGAGAAATGAGGCGTCGCTTTCGTCCGCTTCCGCTATTATGTGTGAATCTGTTCCTGATTCGGCATTCGAGCTTATTGCGGACAGCTCTCCTCCTATTATTACGGTAGGATGTATGCCACACCAGCGGAATACGTAGGATATCATGGATGTCGTTGTCGTCTTGCCATGGGTTCCGGCAACGGCTATGCCCTTCTTATCGTTCATGAGAAGACCGAGCATTTCCGCTCTCTTGACTATTCTTGCTCCTGCCTTTAAAGCGGCCTGAACTTCAAGGTTCGAGTCTGTTATTGCTGTTGAATATACGACCGTATCGGCTCCTTTTACGTTGCTTTCACTGTGTCCGCAGTAAATTTCGGCACCCATGAGCCTGAGCCTTTCGGTTATATGAGATAATTTTATATCGGAGCCGGAAACCTTATATCCTTTTTCAAGCATGATCTGGGCAATGCCGCTCATGCCTATCCCGCCGATTCCAATAAAATGAATATGCTTCATAAGTTTAAAGTCCTTAAAACCCTTAAAAATCAAAAGTTATTCTTCTACTTTAAACCTTCCAATACCTTTAATATTTCAAAAACCGCTGAAGGCCTTCCGAGTTTCCTGCTGCATTCCGCCATTCTCTCGAGTCCAGCCCTGTCATTGAACAGTTTTTCTATTGTATCGCCTAATTTTTCCATTGCTTCGGAATCTTCAATTGTCAGCGCTGCGCCTTTTGATGCTATGAATTCCGCATTTTTCCTCTGATGATCCTCTGCCGCATGAGGGTAGGGGATTAATATTGAAGGTATTCCTCTTGCTGTCAGCTCGGCAAGCGTGGTTGCTCCTGCCCTTGCTGCAGCCAAATCGCATGAGGCATAGGCGTCTGCTATGTTATCCATAAACGGCAGGGGCCTGTAATCAAGACAGCTGCCCTTCGGAACGGCTTCTGCAGCCTTTTTTGCCTCCTCAATGTTTTTCTCGCCCGTTATGTGTATGATTGTCATATCAAGGTCTTTCCATGACGGAAGCTTTGAGGCGATTGCTTCATTGATGCTTCTTGCTCCTTGGCTTGCCCCTGTTATCAGAAGACACTTTCTGTCCTCAGGTATTCCAAGCCTTTTTCTGGCATCCTGCCGTGATGCCTCTATAATGTCATCACGAACCGGATTTCCGGTTAAGACCGTCTTTTCTTTTGGAAAGGATGATGCCGAGCCCTCGAAGCTTATGCATATTTTTTTTGCTATTTTGCCGACAAGCCTGTTCGTCTTCCCCGATATCGTATTTTGTTCAAGAAGGACTACTGGGATTTTCTTCAGAAATGCGGCCATTGTTACCGGAGCGCTTACGTAGCCCCCGCTTCCTGTTACTATATCCGGCTTGAATTCTGAGAATATTGAAAGCGTTTTTGCTATTCCTGCCGCTATTTTTACGATGCCCTTTGCAAGCTTCACCGGATTTGAGCTGAATGAGCTGCAGCTTACGAATTTTATGTCAAAGCCTTCTCTCGGCACTATTGAAGCCTCTACACCGTCTTTATTTCCTATGAACAGGATTCTGCTGTCAGGATATTTGCTTTTAATGGCTCTTGCTACTGCGATTGCGGGATAGAGATGCCCTCCTGTTCCGCCGCCTGTGAATACTATGTTCATTTATTTATTCCGCTTTTCTGCTGTATTTAGTTGTTTTCTTCTTTATCCTTATCTTCCGGAGGCGCCTTTTTTTCCGCTTTTTTCTGCTTTGCCGAAGCTTCCCTGACGGCTTTTCTTTCCGCCTGAATTCTCTGCTTCTTCATTTCGGCGTTTTCATGCTCATATGCCAGATACTCGTTTTCAGACACTAGCTCCCAGCATCTCCCTTTTTCACTTGTATATTTTGACACATTGAACAGCAGACCCATTGTAGCCATTGATGCTAGTATTGATGAGCCTCCGTAGCTTATGAAGGGGAGCGGTATTCCCGTAGTCGGCATTGCTCCTATTACCACGGCTATGTTCATGGCAGCCTGCAGGGAAAGCATGGAGGCGCATCCTACGGCAAGCATCCTTAAAAACAGATCGTTTGTTTCGGATGCTATCTTGAAGCCCCTGTAAAGTATTATCGCAAATGCCACAAGTATTAATATTCCGCCTATAAGGCCCAATTCTTCGCTTATGATGGCGAAAATGAAGTCGGTGTGTCTTTCCGGAAGATAGAAGAACTTTTGCCTGCTTTCCCCGAAGCCCAGACCTGTAAGCCCTCCTGAGCCTACGGCTATGAGTCCTTGACAGTTCTGATATCCCCAGCCCTGCTCATCCTGCCATGGATTGATAAACGCAAGAATTCTCTTTACCCTGTAGCTGTCAAGCCCGTCCTTTATAAGCTTGCCTACTACCAGCAGAAAGCCTATTCCTATGACAGACATGTTCGCCCGAGTTCTTGCCCCACCTGAAAACGTCATTATAAGGAAGACGAAGACAATTGACGCGGCTGTTCCGAGATCCGGCTCTTCTTCTATTATAAAGGCTATAATGCCGATTGTTATTAAAAGCCTCAGATACGGTGTAAGCCAGGTGGTCCACAGATTTATGAGCACTTTTTTAAATCCGTCCCATCCATGTCCTCGTTCCGACCAGCATTTAACCCAGATTTCGAGTTGAGGTAGGACATTTTTTATTTTGTCTTTATATTTTGCAAGGAAGCCCGCTATCGATATTACGCATAGGACTTTTGCAAATTCAGCAGGCTGGATCATGAACATTCCTGCCCCTATCCAGCGTCTTGAGCCGTTTATTACGACTCCTATTCCCGGACACAGCACAAGCAGGACTATGCCTATTGCGATAGGAAATCCCAACATGGAGAATTTTTCCAGCTTTTTAAGGTCAATCCTCTGGCACAGCCAGAAGATTGGGATTCCTATCAGTATGGATGCTAACTGCCTGACTGCAAAATACATCGGATTATGTTTGTATTGCGCTGATACTGAGCATTCGGGAGAGCTGGCGCTGTAAATCATCAGAACCCCTAATG
>JAKSUM010000167.1 GCA_024409025.1 bacterium
TTACAATATCTCGATGTGTTTGAGTATATTTGAACATATTTTGAGTAGCAGGTTTTTTATGGGCTTGTTTGATAATCTCTCAAAGACTCTCAGGCAGGGAGCTGACTTTGCCAAAAAGGGCACTGAGCTTATAAAGAAGCAGTCAGAGCTTTTTATTAAGGAGGAGTCTATAAAGTCTGACATATCAGTTGAAAAAAAGAAGCTTGCCAGAAAGATGAACGCTCTTGCGGCAAGGGCATATGAGCTTTACTCCAAGAATGAGATAGATGATCCGGAGATGATTGATATATGTAAGGTGATAAAAACGCTCCGCTGGTCTATTGACGACAAATGGAGAGCCATAGAAAAGCTTAAGAGACAGTCTTTAAAGCTTGATTCGGATTTTGAGGATGAGACTGCTGACGAAGACTGGGAGAATGACTCCGAATTATTAAATAATTCAAAGAAGGATGCTGACGGAAACGTCAGCAAAAAGGAAGGCTCGGATGAAAATGCAGATTCCAATGATGAGCCTGAAGATGATGAAGAGATTGAGGATAAGGGGTCAGCTGAAAATGCGGATGAGCGGTCTTAAGATACTTGCAGCCACATCAAATATGCATAAATATGATGAAATAAGCTCAATTCTTAATGGCATTCCTTATGAGCTTGTATCTCTAAGGACATTTGAGGGGATTTCAGATGTTGAGGAAGGGGACGGAAGCTATTATGAGAATGCCGTTCTGAAGGCTTGCGGATATTCAAAGCAGACCGGACTGCCGGCAATTGCAGATGACACTGGTTTGGAGATTGACTTTCTTGGAGGGGCTCCAGGTATAAGATCCGCAAGATTTTTTGACGAGGGAATGCCTTATGAGATAAGGAACAGACGGCTTCTTGAGATGATGAAGGATGCTCCTGAAGGAAAACGAGGAGCAAGATTTGTCTGCTGTGCGGTAATTGCTGACGGAGATAGGGTTATTGCTTCATTTACTGGAGAATTAAAGGGAAGCATCGCTTTTGAGCCGGATGGAGGCGGAGGATTCGGATACGATCCTGTTTTTCTTCTTGAAGACGGAAGGACATTGGCATCAGTTGCTGAGGGAGAAAAAAATTCTGTCAGCCATAGAGCTGAAGCAATGAAAAAAGTTGCTGAATATCTAAAACATAACAGGATATAAAAAAACGGGAGCATTGCTCCCGTTTTTTTGTTTGCGCTGTTATGAACGCCTATTAGTTGTTGGCTTCGTCAATAACTTCCTTTATGGTCTTCTCATTTTTGCTTTTGAGAATATCGCCGATTGTGGCAGATGAGCCTTTTTCCATATATTCAGCATACTCGTTATTGTTGTTTCTGCTTCTGTTGGATCTGGGCTTTTCAGGAAGAGCTGCCTTTATGGAGAGGAGCATTCTTCTTTCAGTTGCCTTGACTTCTTTGACTTTTACCTTGACGACCTGCTCGAGTTTGAGGACGTCTTCGGGAGCATTGATTCTCTCGATTGCGATTTCAGAGATCGGAATAAGTCCTTCGATTCCCTCGGTTACCTCTACAAATGCGTATCTCTTGGCAAGCTTTGTTATCTTTCCCTCTACGATTGAGTTGACAGGGAAATCTGTTTCTGCTGTTGCCCAAGGATCTTCCTTTGCCTGACGGAGGCTGAGAGCAATCTTGTCGCTCTTTCTTTCGCCCTTTTCGTCTCTTTCGCCGATGCTGACCTTAAGAACAAGTACTTTTACCTTTTCGCCGATTGAGATTACTTCTGAAGGATGCTTTATTCTCTTCCATGACATCTCGGAGATGTGGATGAGTCCGTCAATGCCGCCGAGGTTTACGAATGCGCCGAAATCAGTGATTCTTGCTACTTCGCCTTCGATTACTTCGCCTTCTTTAATCTTTGCAATGGCTTCTTCTCTCTGTTTCTTTCTCTCTTCGATTATAACGGACTTGCGTGAAAGGACTACTTTTCTCTTTTCTCTGTCGATTTCGATTATTCTGAGCTTGAGTTCTTCGCCAACAAATTCGTTGAGATCCTTTACGGGTCTTACGTTTACCTGTGAAGCGGGAACAAATCCTCTTACGCCGAGGTCGACAATGATTCCGCCCTTAACTGCGCTGGTGCATGTGGCGGTTATGATTTCGCCGTTTTCCTGAGCTTCAAGAATTCTCTTCCAGCCGGCTTCTCTGTCAGCTCTCTTCTTGGAGAGGACTATTTCGCCTTCGCCTTTGCGTGAAACTACTATTCCTTCGATTTCCTCGCCGATTGTGAAGTCGGCGGGATTGTAGTTGTTGATTTCAACAGCGGGCATGAATCCGTCTGTCTTTCCGCCGATGTTGACTGTAAGTCCCTCTGGGCTTATGCTCTCAATGCTGCCTTTTGCAAATTCGCCTACTTTGACGCGCTTGAAAGAATTTTCATAAGATTCGAGGTCTGCCATTGATGTGGCTTCGTTCTGGACGTTTTCCGAGCTGGTCGATAATTCGTTGTTCATAAGAACTCCTTTCGTAATAGAACGCTCAGCTGGCCGCATAAGCGTTCCGGGGCAATAAAAATGAATTGGTATAGTTTTATACTATTCCATTTCACCCCAATTTTGTCCTTCTTTAATTTTAATACTCATTGGAATTTTTAAAGGTATATTTTTTTCCATGGATTCCTTGAGCATATCTCTCATATCGCTGATTTCATTTTCCCTTACCTCAAAAAGGAGCTCGTCATGGATCTGCAGGAGCATTTTTGACTTAAGCTTTCTCTCTTTTAGGCATTCTGCTGATTTTATCATGGCCGCTTTTATGATGTCTGCGGCTGTTCCCTGTATTACTGTGTTTACTGCTATTCTCTCTGCAGCGGATCTGAGGGCGGCATTCCTGCTGGATATATTTTCAATGTATCTTCTTCGCCCGCAGAGAGTCTCTACAAAGCCCTTTTCCGCCGCATCTTTTATTGTCCTGCTTATAAATCTCTCTATTCCTGGAAATTTTTTAAAGTATCTGGCAATATATTCTGCAGCCTCTTTTCTTGAGCATCCTGCCGACTTTGCCAGTCCATGTGCTGATATTCCGTATATTATTCCAAAATTAACCTGTTTGGCCTTGCTTCTCATTTCAGGAGTTACGTCAGCAGTATTTACACCGAATATTTCGCCGGCAGTTATGGAATGTATGTCGAGATTTTCAGAGAATGCTTCGGACATCTTTTCGTCTTCAGAAAAATGCGCCATGACCCTTAGCTCTATCTGCGAATAGTCGGCACTCATAAGTATGCATCCTGGAGCTGGAATAAAGGCTTTTCTTATCTCCCGTCCCTGTTCGGTCCTTACCGGTATGTTCTGCAGATTTGGATCGCTTGATGAGAGCCTTCCTGTGGCTGTCTTCATTGAGTCCAGATTTGTTCTTATTCTTCCGTCCGCTTCTATCATGGATGGAAGCTTTGATGTATATGTCGTCTGTATTTTTTTAGCTTCCCTGTATTCCTGTATCATCGGTATTATTGGCGACATATGCTTCAGCTCTTCCAATGCGTCCGCATCGGTGGATCTTTTCTTAGGGCATGGCAGCTGCAGCTTGTCATAAAGTATGCAGGCAAGCTGTTTTGGTGAATTTATGTTGAATTTTTCACAGGCGGCTGCAAATATTTTTTCTTCAAGTGCCGCAGTTTTCTCTCTCGCTTTTATGTCTGCCTGCATCAGGATGTCAGTATCGCATAGCATTCCTGCCGTTTCCATATCCGCGAGTATTCTTATAAGGGGGAGCTCTGCGCCTTCGGCAAGTTGTTTCATCCCTTTTGCATCTATATTGATTTCTGCGGTCCTTTTCATTCTTCTGAGCAGACAGAATAGCTCTTTTTCAGACGGGGTCTCGGGCATTTCCTCCATTAGTATGCTTCTGCAGGCTTTTTTCATGTCATGGCTGTCGTATTCCGGATTTGCCAGCCAGCATAAGAGGGCTATGTCTAAAAATTGGAAGCCGTTTTTGTTACCGCATTTTTTACTCCAAAGCAAAAACCCGCTGTTTTTCCAATAAGAAT
>JAKSUM010000168.1 GCA_024409025.1 bacterium
CCAAGGCAGATATTCTTCCGGGGCTTATCAGGAAGTCCTCAGAAAATGATGACGGCAATGACAGAAAAATAGAAAAAGGCTCTCTTATTTTTTCTGTATACGAATATAGTGAGGGCTTTCTTAGATTTAGATTTGCAAACGGGCTTGATGAGAACAAATCCGTAAAGATGGATGTTTCCATTTCCCGCTATGGAAAAGACGGTCCTGAAGAGATTTTCCGCTCAGAAAGCAAAAACGTTATTCAGCTGACTGCCGGATATATTGAGGAATCTTCAGTAAGGCTGAAAGACATACGGCTTGAGGAAGGCAGGTATGTGCTCAAGATTTCTGAATATAAGACGGAGTTTGAAATAGGGATTAATAAAAAAAAGGAACGGCTTTAAATAGAAAAAGCCCTGAAGCTTTTAGCAAATGCAATGAAGATCAGCACTCGAAATTGAAAAAATGCAATAATATTCCCGACTCTCAAAAAGCGAGGGGTGGATTTTTTTTTGCTATAATTTATTTAATCATTTTTATGCTTTTTTGAGAAGGCAGTATTCAACAATAAAAATAAGCTAACAGCCATCCATGCATAAAATATGCGTGGATGGCTGTTTTTTAAGCTATTTATCCCACATTGACTTATAGCCTGGAGGGTTCACTGTTTCGCCATCTTCTCCGATTGTTGAATCAAATTGGGGGTATCCGTATGGCGTATCGTTTTTATGATTGCCGGTACAGTATATTTTAAAGGAATCCCCGTTTTTCTCAAAGACGTATGAGCCTCCGCAAGGGCATTTAAAAGCGCTATCGCTAAGCGTGTTATCATGGTTGAATTCAGCTATGGCTTCATCGAGATTGTCTGGATAAGAATTGTGGTTCATTTTATAGATTGTGCAGGCTGAGGCTACAAGCCCCATATTTGCAGAACATAGTCCATAATTCATCTCGTTTTTTGCTTTTTCCATTTCTTCCATTGCTTTCTGCAGTTCTTCATTGGCTCCGGCTGTTGCTCCTGCAGATGACTTAAGAGCTTCATCTATAGGGCATACTAATCCATCGGTTGAATTGAATTCAATGTAACCTTGTTTTACGCCTGCTGCAGAATGATCGCAATTGCATCTGAGTGTATAGCTGTCTAAGGATGAGTTCGTACTGTATTCATAGTTAGTTTCGCCTTCTTTTGGCGTATTCCCTGAAATAGGGCATGTTGGCAGTTCCGGCAGATATGATTTTATCTCTTTAAGGCTTTTAGGATAATTGCCGTTATGATCTGCGGAATACAGTTCGCATGCTGTTGCTATGTTTTTTAAATTGGTTTTGCATCTGATTAGATTTAAGTCTGGATTTTTTTCATATGCTGCTGACAGCGCTCTGGAGCTTAATCCGTCAGTGCTGTTAACTGTTCTCATAACTGTTGTTACGAAAAAGACTGCTGATGCTATGGATATTATTATAACCGTTGCACTTGTAATTACTCCAGCCCATGCCCATTTTTTCTGAATAGTCTTGAATTCGTCAAGAGAATTGAAATGCCGGTATTCCCATGCAAGATCGTTCCCTTTGAATCCCAGCCATATGGCTCCAGCAAATAATGCCAAGCTTGCAAAATTGCCTAAAATCGGTATAAAGCAGGATAAATATAGGCCAAGGGCTATTGCTCCCCATTTGGCTTCCACATTATTCCAAAGCCAGAATGGTGCTAAGAGCCATGCCCCTACATTAAATTTTGGAAATGTTCCTATAAGCGAGGGATCGTTACCGGATTGAAGCTTCTGGGTTTGAGTCTCATTTATCTGCATATAAGGATTTATTTCCTGCTGATAAGGAGATTCCAAAGGCGATTGGTTCTGATTATTTAATCCAAAAGGATCAGGTGAATTGTTCATATTTTACTCCTTTTAAAAATTGCGCTGAGCCGGTAGCATGATGACAAACAGCATGTAGAGCTGTATAAGACCTGTAAGAAGCATTGATGCGGAAAGAAACGCCATTCTTGAAAAGAATCTTAAATGAAGCAGAAGAAATACCTCATCCGGGCATTCCGCTATGACAAAAGGCTTCTCCGCTGATACCGTAAGAGCCGTTCTTCCTTTTTCATATGTAAAATGCCCTATTACCGTAACCTCTTTGCCTTCTGACAGGTATTCCTCTATGGCTGCTCCGTTTTCAAGATTATCTCTCCATTTTTCCGGAATCATATCTTTTTTGCAGAATTTCAGAAGCGGATATTCTATGTCCCTGTGAAATACGATAAATCTGCCATGCTCTGATTCTGCGGTCGAGGCATTTACAAACAGGGTTCCTCCATCGGAATCCTTTATTTTAAAATTAGAGGCTTTCCTGCTCATCCATGATTTGACGAATTTTTTCCGTGAGACTGGATATATTTTTGTCCTGTAATAAAGCTGTCTTGTATCGTCAAATAAACTAAAAAGGGGAGCCGCATCTTGCGACGCAGTCCCCTTTATCTTGCACATTCCGCTGTGCTTTTTTATTTCACGGATGGGGATTGCCTGAAGCCTTATGAAGTTTTCCCTAAGCCGCCATATGTCTGCCGCTTTCTTTATCAGTGGCAGCGAGTACATTATGAACAGCATTCCGGAAAGTCCGATTATTGCGGCAATCCAGTCCATTTACTATGCTTTGTATCTCTTCCAGAGGTCTATGAAGCCTTCGCTGAGGAGAGTGTAGAGGGCTTTTTCCTTTTCAGGATCCCAAGGCTCCTGTCTTACGAAGGAGGTCTTGTCGTCTCTGTTGTCTACTCTGGCGATCGGCACATAGTATGTCTTCTCAGGTCTTTCAACCTTTATGTAGCCGGGTCTGTCTGACTTCTCAATGAGGGATTCCATATCATCGCAGCCGTACTCGTTGTACATTACGACATCCGGCACGCAATGGGCTATGATGCTTCCGGGATCATTGGGATCCTCACGTTCACGGTTTTTGCGTCTTGATTCCTCAGGAGTGACCCATACGTAAAGGATAGCGGCTCTCTCGAGAATGTCAGGAGAAAGAAGGGCGAGATTCTTTTCGTATCCCCATTTGAGCGGAGGAGTAAGTCCGTCTGCGCCGCCTCTTGCAAATTCTACAATAAGGGTTGAGCCTTCGACTGTCTCAGGAGCCTGTCTCTTGCGCTCTTCGTCCATTGTCTTGTAGTCGTCCTTGAGGGCTTCCGCTACTGCTGCAAGCTTCTCCTCGTCATAGAGACATTTGCCGTCTTTGTAGAAGAAGGGCTGTTCGCCGAGCTCTATGCGGGCATTGTCGATTCTGTTGAATATGCCATACATATCCGTATCCATAGGAGCGGCTTTTTTGATAAGCATATCATAATCCTGATTGAGCATGAGGGTGAGTACGCCCCATGTTACTGATTCCTTGAAGTTTGCATTAGGATCGTGATAGAATATATAATCATATCCCTGCTTCTTGAGCTCTATGTCGATGAGGTGCATAAGGTGGACATAGGGGAAATCATCCATCTGAGCATTGGTGCCAAGGTGGAATATATTCTTTTTGGCATCTGCGTTCTGCTTGGCGATGAATTTTCTGGTTTCTGACTTGCCTGATGCTGGGAGGGCAAGAAGAAGGATAATATCAAATACGTCGGACATTTAGACCTCCTGGAAATGTTTGAAAATGCAAAAAGAAATACTTTGCTTAAAAGTATTTCTTCTTTTTTTATTTAAATCCTTTTATAAATTGCGATTATGCCTCTTCTTTTGATTTGACAAAGAGATAATCTGCTTCTATATATTCTTTTGCTACAATCTTTATTTCTTCAGGGAATGAAGGCTCTGCTATTATTGCTGCTGCGAAAAGGGCGCTCTTGTCGTAGCATTTGCCGTTCTTGCCCTCTTCCTCGACGAATGAGTTGATTTCATTCATCATGTTTTTCATTTTTGCTTTTTCTTCCGCTGAAGCCTTGTTCATCATAAGTCCGAATTTTTCTCCGGCCTCTTCAAGCTTTTTTTCGAATTCGGCTTTGTTTGTATCGCTCATAAATTCCTCCATTATAT
>JAKSUM010000169.1 GCA_024409025.1 bacterium
GTTTATGCTGACGGATTCGTCAGGCGTTTTGAAAAATGGCATAAAGCTTGCTGAAAAGACTTGGAAAGCCTTCCTGAACGAATCCGGATGGGAAAAAGAGGATATAGGAAGGACTATATGCCATCAGGTCGGATCCGCACATCAGAATGGGCTGCTGAAGACATTGGGGCTGTCTCCTGAAAAGGATTTCGCAACATATCCTTATCTTGGAAACATAGGCACTGTCTCTCTTCCCATAACTGCTGCGATTGCCGAGGAGAGGGGAGTTCTTCATGAAGGAATGAAGACTGTCCTTATGGGGATAGGAAGCGGTCTTAACTGCATGATGATCGGAGTTGAATGGTGATGGAGCTCGATAAAGAATTATATCCTTTTAAAAGCAATTACATAGAAATAAAGCCTGAGGACGGCGAAGCAAAGCCTTTAAAGATGCATTATCTTGATGAGGGGGCTGGCGAGGTTCTGCTTATGCTTCATGGAAATCCGACATGGTCGTTTTTCTACAGAAATCTTGTAAAGGAGCTTTCATCCTCTTACAGATGTATAGTGCCTGATCATATAGGTAGCGGGCTTTCCGACAAGCCGTCGGCAAGCGAATATTCATATGCCCTTAATGACAGGGCCGAGAATATACACTCTCTTGTGTCAAGTCTGGATGTAAAGAATATTACCCTTGTCCTTCATGACTGGGGTGCTCTTGTCGGAATGACATATGCCCGCAGGCATCCTGATAAGATAAAGAGGATAATAGTCCTGAATTCCGCAGCTTTCGGGCTTCCTGATGGAAGGCCTTTCCCCTGGATGATTGGAATGTGCAAGAATAGGATTTTCGGCCCGATTCTTATCCAGCAGTTCAATCTGTTTTCCATAGGCTCGAACATGTTCTGCGTCAAGAAAAAAATGGATAAGAGGACTGCGGATATGTATCTGTATCCATACGACAGCTGGAAAAACAGGTATGGCGTTCTGGCATTTATTCTTGATGTGCCGCTTTCTCCGGATCACTGCTCATGGAATGAGCTGAAAGAAACGGAAAATTCCCTTAAGGATTTTGCGGATCTGCCAGTGCTTATATGTTGGGCAGACAAGGATTTTGTTTTTGACAGGCATTTCCTTAAGGTCTGGACCGATTCATTTCCCAATGCGACTGTGAAGCATTTTCCTAATGCCGGACACTATATTCTTGAGGATGCCGGAAATGAGGTTGCGGAGGAAATAAAAAAATTTTTAGCAGAGAAGGTGTTGTAGCTTCCTCTTTAGCCTAAGAGGTGTTTTTTTGTAAATCATGGACAGTAATCATAATTCAAATATTGCTGAGTATCTCAGGAAATCGGCTCTTGAAAATCCTCATTCGCTTGCGGTCGTGGCTCCTTACAGCGTTGATGAGATGGGAAGGACTGCATATACTCATCTTACCGCTTACCAGCTTAATGAAGAGAGCGACAATATAGCAAGAGGTCTTGAATCAGCCGGAATAAAGAAGGGCATGAAGACGGCTCTGCTTGTAAAGCCGTCCCCTGTATTTTTCGCCCTTGTTTTTGCTCTTTTCAAAGTCGGAGCCGTTCCTGTGATCATAGATCCCGGAATAGGGATAAAGAGCATGGGGGAATGCCTTAATGAGGTTGGTCCTGAGGCATTTATCGGAATTCCTCAGGCTCATGCTGCTAGAATTTTTCTCGGATGGGGCAGGAAAACCGTTAAGCATCTTGTCACTGTAGGAAAAAAATGGTTCTGGGGTGGCAATACTCTTTCAGAGCTGCGCAAAATAGGACTTGAGACAGACGGATATGACATGTATGAGCCTACGGAGGACGATATTGCTGCGATTCTTTTTACAAGCGGCAGTACCGGAATTCCGAAGGGAGCGGTTTATACCCATTCGATATTCAATCATGAAGTTGAATATCTGAAAAAAGTTTATCATATACAGCCCGGAGAGATGGATCTTTCCACCTTCCCGCTTTTTGCCCTATTCGGTCCGGCCCTCGGAATGACATCGATTATTCCTGATATGGATGCTACCAAGCCGGCATCGGCGGATCCGTCAAAGCTTGTGTCTGCGATAGAGGATTTCGGAGCTACAAATATGTTTGCGTCTCCGGCGATCGTAAATCTTCTTGGAAGATATGCAGAGAGTGAGAACATAACATTCACTTCAATAAAGAGAGTCATATCTGCAGGAGCTCCTGCAAGACCGGATTATCTGCAGAGGCTTCAGAATTGGGTGTTGGTGGGGTTTGAGAGTTTTGGTTCTTTCGGGGCTACAGATGGTTTCCGTGTCTGGTATATAGGCAGTTGGAAAATTCTTTAGTCATCAAGATTTGAAACTGAAAAGGGCAGGGGAACATGTGTCGGCTTCCCTAATGAGGGAATGACTATAAAGGTTATCAGGATATCGGATGAGCCTATCGAAAAATGGTCAGACGATCTTGAGGTTCCTGACGGCGAGATTGGCGAATTTGCCGTATGCGGCCCTGTTGTCACTAAGGAATACTATAATAAGCCCGAATGTACAAAGCTTGCCAAGATATATGACGGCAAAAAGCTTTATCACCGTATGGGGGATGTCGGATATAAGGGCAAGGACGGAGATTTCTGGTTCTGCGGCAGAAAGTCGCACAGAGTCAGGGCTAAGGGCGGAGATATGTTCACAATATGTTGCGAGGGCGTGTTTAATGCCCATCCCTCCGTATTCCGTACGGCTCTTGTCGGAGTTCCTGATGGAGACTGGGAAAAGCCTGTCATATGCGTGGAGCTTGAAAAGGATACGGATAAGTCCTCTGAGGAGATCATTGGCGAGCTGAAAAAGACTGCCGGAAATTTTGAGCATACCAAGAATATTGATACATTCCTGATTCATCCTTCTTTTCCGGTTGATATAAGACATAATGCGAAGATTTTCAGAGAGAAGCTTGCATTATGGGCAAAGGAAAAAGTGGAAAGATGAAGGTTCTTGTTACTGGGGCGACAGGCTTTTTAGGAGGCGCTGTCATACGTAAGCTTAAGGAAGCCGGCCATTTTGTTATTGCGGCTGCAAGAAGCAATCCTTCCGAGGAGCTTAAAAGAACGGCTGATTCCATTTTGAGAGGCGATCTGTCGGATATATCATATACTGACGAATGCGTTGAGGGGGCCGATGCGGTTATTCATACTGCGGCAAAGCCCGGTGTTTTCGGTGATTATGAGGAATATTACGAAAGCAATGTGGTTGCTACGGAAAATCTTCTTGATTCCTGCAGGGAAAATGGAGTCAGATGCTTCGTCTATACTGGCACTCCAAGCTCTGTCTTTGATATGAGGAATCAGTCCGGAATAGATGAGACTGCTCCATACCCTGAAAATTTTTTTTCTCCTTACCCGAAGACAAAGGCAATTGCCGAGCGGAAGGTTCTTGAAGCTTCTGACGGTGATAATTTAAGGACTGTTTCGTTAAGGCCGCATCTTATATGGGGCCCTGGCGACAGGCATCTTTTTCCTAGGCTTGTGGACAGAGTAAAGAAGGGCACTATGGTCTTTGTTAACGGCGGAAAGAACATGATAGACGCAACATACGTAGATAATGCCGCAGATGCCCATGTTCTTGCTGCAGAGAAGCTGTTTTCGGATGACTGGGAAAGGATTTCAGGCAAGGCATATTTCATAACAAACGGAGAACCTAAGTCTCTTAAGGAAATTTTGGATTCCATGACCGACGCTGCAGGACTCCCAAGAATAAAGAGAAATATTCCAGGATTTATAGCCTATGCTGCCGGAATCGTCATGGAATTTTTGCATAAGGCCGTAGGTAGCTCAAATGAACCCCTTCTTACACGTTTTGTCGTGAAGGAGTTTATGATGGATCATTGGTTCGATATGTCCGCAGCTCAGAGGGATTTGGGATACAAGCCGGCCGTTTCGTTTGAGGAAGGGATTAAAAGGCTTGGAAAGTGGGCATCGGAAAATGGCATGGTGTGACGTCTTTTATTTCGAGGCATCGGAGGATCTGCTGGAAGGCATGTC